>JBDKRY010000156.1:0-22782 GCA_039683155.1 Proteiniphilum sp. | reverse complement strand
GTTTCCATTTGTTCTGTGGAAGATATGAAGATTTTATTCGACGGGATACCCCTGAATAAGATGTCTGTCTCCATGACCATGAACGGTGCCGTACTGCCTGTCCTGGCGTTTTATATTGTAGCTGCACAGGAGCAGGGTGCCCGGCTGGAGGAGATGGCAGGAACCATCCAGAACGATATCCTGAAGGAGTTCATGGTGCGCAACACCTACATCTATCCGCCTGAATTCTCGATGAAGATCATTGCCGATATCTTTGAGTTTACCTCGCAGAAGATGCCCAGGTTCAATTCGATCTCTATTTCGGGATACCATATGCAGGAAGCGGGTGCTACGGCCGATATCGAACTGGCTTACACGCTGGCCGACGGGATCGAGTATCTTCGTGCAGGTATGAACGCAGGCATTCCGGTGGATAAGTTTGCCCCGAGATTGTCGTTCTTCTGGGGTATCGGTATGAACCACTTTATGGAGATCGCCAAGTTACGTGCGGGACGACTGTTATGGGCGAAGATCGTGAAAAGCTTCGGTGCAGAAGATCCTAAATCGATGGCCTTGCGTACGCACTCACAGACATCGGGCTGGTCGCTTACCGAGCAGGATCCCTTCAATAATGTGGGCCGCACCTGCGTGGAGGCAATGGCGGCTGCACTGGGACACACCCAGTCGTTGCATACCAATGCACTGGATGAGGCGATTGCATTGCCGACCGATTTCTCGGCGCGTATTGCCCGCAATACCCAGATCTATATACAGGAGGAGACCCAGATCACCAAACAGGTGGATCCGTGGGCCGGCTCCTATTACGTAGAATCACTCACCCAGGAGCTGGTGGATAAGGCGTGGAACCTCATTGAGGAGATTGAAAAACTGGGCGGTATGGCCAAGGCCATTGAAACAGGCATTCCCAAGATGCGCATCGAGGAAGCAGCTGCACGCACACAGGCACGTATTGACTCCGGCGTACAGGCTATCATCGGCGTAAATCGCTACAGGCTGGAGCAGGAAGATCCCATCGATATCCTGGATATCGACAATACCGAAGTGCGCAAACAACAGGTGGAGCGGTTGAGGCAGCTGAGAGCCGGCCGCGATAACGAAGCGGTACAAAAAGCGCTGGATGCCATCACCAAATGTGTGGAAACCAAAGAAGGAAATCTCCTGGCTTTGTCAGTGGAAGCAGCACGGGTTCGCGCCACGCTGGGCGAGATCTCCGATGCCTGCGAGAAAGTAGTTGGGCGTTATAATGCAGTAATCAGAACAATATCAGGCGTGTATTCATCAGAATCAAAGACAGATGCAACGCTCGAGGAAGCGCGTGCACTCACCGATAAGTTTGCCCGTAAAGAAGGGCGCAGGCCCAGGATCCTGGTCGCCAAGATGGGTCAGGACGGACACGACCGCGGCGCGAAGGTAGTCGCCACGGGCTATGCCGATTGTGGTTTCGACGTGGACATGGGGCCCTTGTTTCAGACTCCGGGCGAAGCAGCGCGACAGGCGGTAGAGAACGATGTGCATGTGCTGGGCGTATCCTCCCTGGCAGCCGGCCACAAAACACTTGTACCGCAGGTAATCGAAGAGTTGAAACGCCTGGGCCGCCCTGATATCATAGTGATCGCCGGCGGTGTGATTCCCGCACAGGATTATGATTTCCTCTATAAGGCAGGTGTGGCCGCCATCTTCGGTCCCGGTACACGTGTGACCAAGTCGGCCTGCGATATTATGCACCTGTTGATGGACGAATAACGGCCTGTGGCTAATCTAAAGCTTTTTTCCGCTTTCGGTGCGGTCTTCTGAAGACCCTGCCGGAAGCGGATTTTTTCATCTGTTCATTTTAAGGCAAGTGCCACAGGCAAGAATTTCTCCGCCACTATTCACAAATGCTTTTAATTGTTACTGTTATTTCGTTGCATTAAAAAATAATCACTGCAAATTATGCAGCGTTTAGGCGAGTTGTTCGTTGCATTGTCTGTTATTCATTTATTTCCTTGACAAGTTTTCCCGTGTCCGTATACTGTTTATCAAGTAAAGCCTCAGTGATGCCAAAGTTATCACAATTAACATGATAATTAACTGATTTTTCTAAGTTTAAGAGAGAATTTCCGAGAGGGATAACATACCGTATAGATTTGCTTTTAACGACAGGTACTCCTCTTTGTCTGAGAATAAAATCTGCTGTTTTACCAATGAATTTATTATTTATGTATTTACTACTATTAAGATCAAAACTCCTGATAATGCTTTTATCTTTAGTATTTAATGGATTGTAAAAAAATAAAATATTATTATTGTAAATTATTTTCTCATAGAGATTGTTGGTATCAATATTGTCTGTTTTGGAGATAAATACTCCGTCTAAACTATAAATGAATAAGCTGAAATTATCGGTATATAGAATAATATCGTCTCTATCGTAGTCAATGGCTATGTCAATAATATGATTATATTCACCGGGGCCTCCTCTGTTGCGTATTTTATTTAAAAATTTACCTTTCATGTCAAAAAACAAGACTTCTTCCCGGTCATTTAAAATGATGATTGTTTCTTTATGTATGATTAACCGTCTAATGTTTTTGATCAAAGATGGGTCTATTGTTTCCAGGAATATAATATCAGATAATTGAAGATGGTCAGATATTAACTCGTTATTATGTCCAGAAGGAAGGTTGGCAAGAATATTATTCGTATTCTCTTGAGTACTGCTTGCACATCTGAGAGAAGTAAGAGATAATAACGCAACGTACCATGTAATATAAAAATTCTTTGTATTCATCAGTTCTGTAGATTTTATAATTGTATAATTTTGCCTTTTCCTATTTTAATCATTATATAGAGAGAGAATAAGACTAAGGGAACTTATTCTCTCTCTATCGTTGAGTTTATACACAGTATCCTGTTAGGGTTACTGTATAATGAGGTCCTGGACATGGAACGTTACCTTCCCAATAGCAATCAGAACCATAATTTGTAATGACATAAAACCCGCCATCTATACACCTTCTTTCTGTAGATATTTCAAATAACATTACATACTTATAATTCTCTCCAGGCTCTCCAATCCCGGGAAATTCATTGGGAGCAAGTGCTTCCACATTCATTAATGTCAATTCTGAGAGATTGGCATCTCTCTTCATGCTTTTCTGCACTCCGAAACCTGCGGTTGCGAGGAGTGAGAGGGCAAATAACCCTGATAAAATTTTCTTCTTCATACGAATAAATTTTAAAATTGTTGATATTATTATCTCCTTCATGGAGGAGTTTTGTGTTAATGTTGACTGACATTGAATTTATTCCACACCGGATTTATGTTATGTTTTTTGCAAATGAAATGTATAAAAGCGGATTGGCAAAATAATTATCCGTCTCAATTCTGTCTCAATTCTGTCTCAATTCTGTTTCGTACTTATTTTACAATCAATGGAAACCAGGAATTTGAGAACATAATTTTTTTTATTTCCTTTTGCCTCGAAACGAAGTCTGGTAAAAAGACGATGAAAAGGATGATCTTTTCATTTTTCTTCTTTCATTACGCTGACAGTAACGCCACAGGGAAAGACTCTTTTCCCAATTTTCCACATTGTCAGTTTGTTATGGGGGAACTTCTACGAGCGAGTTGAAGGGTTGGCAATGCATCTAAGTATGCATAAATGGTTAAAAGTATTATATTTGTAGCCGATACTCATTCAATCTTTAGGCAGAAATTTTGAAACTATGCGACATATTGCTTTACTTCTTTTCTTTGTGCTTTCACCCCTGATTGTTCAATCGCAGGAGCAGCCTGTGTTATTGTTCCCCAATGGAGCTCCCGGTGAAACGGTGAAGTTGAAACAGCTGGACGATCTGAGCGGCAACAAGGTGGCCGGCTGTCCGGTGCTGCGCATCAGCAACGTGAGTGAACCCACGCTGACCTTTTACCCTGCGCCGGCAGAACTAAACAACGGTGTGACCATCATCGTGAACCCGGGTGGGGGATACAATATCCTTGCCTACAACCTGGAAGGATCGGAGATATGCAAACGATTCAACAGCTTCGGCGTGAACTGCGTGCTGGTAAAATACCGTGTGCCGCGACGTGAGGGGCTGGAGAAGCATGCCGCTCCTTTGCAGGACCTGCAGCGAGCCATCGCCTACACCCGTGCCCATGCGGACGAGTGGGGGATTGATGCAAACAGGATTGGCGTAATGGGCTTCTCGGCGGGTGCACACCTGTCTGCTGTGGCCAGCACCAACTATGGTGAACGCACCTATCCCAAAGTGGATGCCTTCGACGAGGTGAGCCTTCGTCCCGATTTCACCATTCTGGTATACCCGGCTTATCTCTCCGGAGAACATTTTTCGATTGCTCCCGAGCTGAAAGTAGATCAGCAGACGCCTCCCACCATCCTGATCCAGACGGAGGATGATAAGAGCCATATCAACAGCAGTCTTTTTTATTACTATGCGCTGAAGGAAGCAAAGGTGCCGGCAGCCTTGCATATCTATCCCTCCGGCGGACACGGATACGGGCTGCGCAATACCGGCCACACGGTGAACGAATGGCCTTTCCGGGTGCTCTCCTGGCTGCACGATATCGGGATGATAGAAAAATAAAAACGGGGAAACCTGACTTTAGGCAATAGGGGTGTTCTTCAGTTTTTGGAGGATATATTCGCGCATCACTTCTTTCGATACATCATATTTTGGCTCAAGTTGTGCGAGGTTTGTTTCAGATGAGAACCTATCAGACAATAATATCATTACAATATTTTTCCTGCTTAGCTTGTGTTGAGAATATTTCAACGCGGCATCAATTCCCTCAGAAATATCATACCCCTCCCGAAGAATGGCATAAATATCGTAATAGTCCCGTAATTTCATCCTACGAAGCATTACTTCCATTTTCATTGCCATGATCGAGTATATATCGGCTATGCGGATATTGCCCAGATAGTGGAGCGGCTTTGAAACGGGAGAGAAGTTTTCGCTGACATAGAACGAAAATTTAACGTTCGCCGCCACAAACTCCACCTGATCGAAGCCCAACATATTGAAATTCTCTATTTCGCCGATCTTCTCTGTCAGTTCCTTTTCAATAGACGGCCAATCGACTGCAGGTTTTTCTTTTTTTGATTTACGCCACATCATAAAGTCTAAATCCTCGCTCTTGCGATGGCCGAGTTGTATGGCAAGGGCTGTACCTCCGCAGAGGATATATGGCTTAATGCATTCCATCTCAGCTACTTTTTCGATGATTGCATCGGTGTTGACCGTCAAACCTTTACGCATACTCAACAATTTTTTTTAAATGCTCTCTCTCAATCTGCCTGAGATATTTCTCCGGCCGTTTTATGTGAAAGTAATAGAGGGCGATCATCACATTCAGATTAAAAAGATAATCCCCCTGAATGGCCATCTTTTCCTTCCAAACCTTGCGGATGTAATTCCGCTGATATATCTCAAAGAGCCTGGATATATCTGCCATATCCAAATGTATAAATACTTTCTCTATCAACTCTTCATCGGGAATATCTTCTGTTGAGACAGCGGTATAAGACCAGAACGCATTGACTTCCAACAGCCGTTTGACCAATTCGTTTTTCAGTTTTATCTTGTAATTGCGGACATTATCTTCTGCCTGTTTTTTCAGGAGTTCTCCCTCATGCAGCTTGAAGAAAGACTCCAGTTTCAAAGCCAGTCGCAACGAAAGGTCACGATGTCCGGCAATCACATAACTTAGCGATTGCCGGGGCACCCCTATTTCTCTCGCAACTTCAGATTGACTGTATCCGCCATTCTTTATAAGAGAATCAATATGTTGTCCAACAGAATTCACACATTCTTCTTCTTACGTTTCATGAACAAGCACAATTGATTTTCTCCCATACTGGATAATTGATTGCTTTTCATACTGCAAATATAACGCTATGTCAACAAATATGTTTACAAATGGGAAATTTTTTTTGCAGGATTATGATATTCTCTCCGGGGGACACGGTTACGGGCTGCGCAATACCGGCCACACGGTGAACGAATGGCCTTTCCGGGTGCTCTCCTGGCTGCGCGATATCGGGATGATAAAAAAATAAAAACAGGGACTTTTACATGCCCTCGTTTCCGGGTATAATTGCCAATATTTGTAGTAAAATTCCGCCATTTCTTGTAGTTTTATTCCGCCATTTCTTGTAGATATAATTATATTACTTATTTTTGTAGCCTTAAATACATATCAAAGATGGAAATGAAAGAATACTATCCCCGTATTTGTGACAGGGTATTACAGAATAAATTAAAAATTATGGGCGCAGTACTGATTGTGGGAGCCAAATGGTGTGGAAAAACAGAAACAGCTTTACAATCAGCCAATAGTGTACTTTTTATACAGGAGAGTCCGCAACATAAGGAAACGGCTAAAATTATGCCGTCACTTTTACTTGAGGGAGAAACTCCACGACTCATTGACGAGTGGCAGGATGCGCCTGAGGTATGGGATGCTGTACGGCATACTGTAGATAGGAGGAAAAAACCGGGACAGTTTATACTTACCGGTTCGGCAACTCCTCGTGACGAAGTGAAAGCACATACCGGGATCGGACGTATTTCAAGAATTCTTATGCGTCCGATGAGTCTGTTCGAGTCACAAGAATCAACGGGCGTTGTTTCACTGAGAGATTTGTTTGATGGTAATCATACGGTAGAAGCGGTCAGTAAATTGGAAATACCACAAATTGCGCGTTTGATATGTCGTGGAGGATGGCCCGGAGCGGTAACCTTTCCCGCAACAGAAGGAGCACTTGCACGGGAATATACCGACTTACTTGTTGAAGAAGATATTAGCAGGGTAGATGGTGTGGAGCGTAATTCGCATCGTGTGCGATTGGTACTGCATTCACTTGCCCGTAATATTTCAACGTTAACAACTGCAAAGACCATATTGGAGGATGTCAGGGCGAATGATGTAACCATCAATGAACGAACACTCGATAGTTATTTGAATGCTTTGCGTCGTATCTTCGTGGTGGAAGATGTGCCAGCCTGGTCTCCCTCTTTGCGGTCGAAAACGACTATCAGGACCTCTGATAAAAAACAATTGGTAGATCCTTCAATTGCTACGGCTATTATGCGGGTTGATGCAGATCGTCTGTTACATGATCCGGAGTCTTTTGGTTTTTTATTTGAATCGCTCTGTACCCGTGATATGCGTATTTATGCACAGGTGAATGACGGAGAAATTTTTCATTATCGGGATAAAGATAATCTTGAAATTGACCTGATCATTTCTCTACATGATGGCAGATGGGCTCCGGTGGAAGTGAAACTTGGAGAACATCGGATTGATGAAGCATCGGAAAGCCTTATGAAGCTGAGAAACAAAGTGGATACTTCCCGTATAGGAGAACCCTCATTTATGATGGTACTTACCGGTGGGAGATATGCCTATAAACGTCCTGACGGAGTTCTCGTGGTGCCGCTGGGATGTCTGAGAGATTAAAGTATATCCCCGGCCTGTGCAGGCGGAGTTGTCAGGCAAGATACGGGAGGGTGCGGTTACATTGGTGGTATATGACATTGCAATACAATAACCAGTTACAGCAAATCAATCTTTTAACAGTTCCAGGATCTTCAGTCGAAAGGCATATTCGTACTTGGCCTGTGCCTCTTCACCCAGCGCTTGTGTCTGATTGTTCTTGGCCAGGAAGAGCTCGTAGGCATTGGCACGACCGTTTTCAAATTTCTCTTCCGCAAAGCGATAGGCTTCGTTGCTGGCGGTGACCGATTTTTGCGCGGCCTCCCAACGGCTTTTGGCTCCGACAGCATTGTAATAGGCCTGTTCAATCTGTTTGCGGAGCTCCAGCTTTGTTTTGTCCATCTCCAGACGGGTGTTGGCAATGGCCAGCTCGGCGCTGTGGACATTGTTCCTGACCTGGAATTTGTTGAAAATGGGGATACGCAGGCTGAAGCCGAGTGAATTGCTCATGTTGTTCCGCAGCTGGGTACCGAACGGATCGTTGTCTCTGCCGTTCATCTTGTAATAGCCGGTCCCCATGTTGGCACCGAAGGAGAGGGACGGATAGAACTGCGATTGGGCCATCAGCAGCTCTTTTTCACTGCTTTCAATCCGGTACTGCATACTCCGTATGACGGGACGATTTATCAGTGCGCTTTCATAGACAGCTCCTGAAGCAAGTAACGGTGTCTCGCTGATGAGTGTCTCGGCAGGAGGAGCGGTCACATCAAAATGATCGAACTCTTCCAGCTCCATGATCTGTGCCAGGTCGAGCAGCGCCAGCCTGAGGTTGCTCGCTGCCTGTACTCTGTTCAGTTCCTCCCTGGCCAGCTGTGCTTCCTGTTCATACAACTCTCCCCGTGCCATCTTCCCGCTTTCCACCAGTGCGGTGCGGCGGGTGATGTCGGCCTGTGTGAGTGCGAGCTGACTCTCCGCGATCTGTAGCAGCTCCTTGTTGAGGAGTGCCTGCAGGAAGGCGGTGGAGACGCTCATGATGATATCGTCCCGCATCTTGTCGAGGTCGGCCTCCGAAGCGTGCAAGTCTGCTTTGCGTGCATCGATATTGTGCTTCATCCGCAATCCGTCGAAGAGGGTAATATCTGCGCCCAGGCCGAAGCTGGTCTGCGATGAATTGGTACTCTGATAGGTGTTGTCGAGGCCGATGGAGCGGCCGAAGACAAAATTCTGTCCGGCCGAAGCGTTCAGGCTTGGCAGCAGGTCGGCACGGGCCTGACTGTAAGTAATCTCCCGCTGTTGGCGGTTCAGTTCCTGCTGCTTGATATTGCGGTTGTTCTCCAGGGCAATATCAATACATTCCGACAACGTGTACTGCTGCTGTGCGGAAACCGGAAGGAGGGCACTGCCTGTAAGCAGCAGGCTGGTAACAATGGTTCTGATGTGCATAATGTGGATGTATGACAACTGACTTAAAGGCAGTTTGTTAATTCTTCTTTTCCTCGATGATCTCCGTTCCGCGGATCTTATCGTTCTCTTTCAATCCTTCGGTTACTTCGATGTTAATTCCGTCTGACAGGCCTATTTTCACCGGATGGCGATCAAACTCCTGCGGTTTCTCATTTTTTACCAGATAGACAAATGCCGAGTCGCCGCTGAACTCAACCGCGCTCTCCGGGATGGTGAGCACATCGCTGCGATGGTCGAGGATGATATCAGCATTGGCGCTGTAGCCTGCACGGATAAAGACATCGGAGGGGAGCTCCAGGGCTGCTTTCATTTCGAAGAGGATAGCACCGCTCTCTTCCACCCCTTTGGGAGATACATACTCCAGTGAGGCGGGGATCTTCAGGTTCTGGATGGCGCCGATGGTGATCTCCATGGGCATCCCCACCGAGAGCTTGCCCACTTCGGTTTCATCGATCTTGCCTACGAAGAGCATGTCGCTCAGGTTGGCTACCGATGCCACCGTGGTGCCGTCGTTGAAGTTGTTGGACTGGATCACCGAGTTGCCCACCTTGACCGGCACGTCGAGAATGGTACCGCTCACGGTGGAACGCACGAGCGTGTTGCTGGTCTTTGCCGAGCTCTGGGTGATGCCGGTGCGCACCAGGCTCAGGTTGTCGTTGGCCGCACGCAGCTCCTCCTCGTCGTTCCTGTACTGAAGCTCCACCTTCTCGAACTCTTCTTTCGAGATCACTTTGTTATCGAACAATTTGCGATCGCGTTCATAATTGCTGCGGCTCTGGTCGGCAGCCAGCTGTGCCCGCTGTACGCGGGATTCGGCGCTGCTCAGGTTCACCATGTCGGGCACCACCTGAATCCTGGCAATGATGTCTCCTGCCTGCACCTTGTCTCCCGCCTCTTTGTAGACCTCGGCAATGATGCCCGACATCTGCGGCTTGATAAGGATTTCATTTCTGGGTTCCACTTTGCCAGTGGCGACCGTTCTTTTTTCAATGTTTCCTTTCGTCGTTGCTTCAATCTTGTAAGTGACTACTTTGGGACGTGATTTTTGCCAGAGAAACACAAAGGTGGATATGACCAAAAGTCCCAGCAGTACCAATCCTGCAATTCTCAAAATTTGTTTCATTTGTTTATCTTTTAGTAAGTTGTTTTGTGAGCGATAAATTGGTTATTCTTCGGCGATTGCCTCCACCGGTTTGATCAGCATGGCCCGCTGTGCGGGCAGATAGCCGGCAAAGGTGCCGATGACAAGCAAGATAAGAAGTGAGGTGATGGCCATGCCGAAGGATATCTGCGGGTCTTTAAAAAACTGGTCGCCCTGGCTCAGCACAATGCCGGTGGCTCTTAACAATCCTACACCCACTACGATGCCGGTGAGTCCTGCCAGGACGGTGAGAACGATGCTCTCGCTGAGTATCTGTCCGATGATGTCGCTCGGGGTGGCACCCAGGGCACGGCGGATGCCGATCTCCCTGGTTCGTTCACGCACGGTGACCAGCATGATGTTGCTCACACCGATGGCGCCGGCAAAGAGGGTGCCCAGACCCACGATCCAGATCAGCGCCGCGATGCCGATGCCAAGGTAGTTGAACATCTTAAACTGTTCTTCGATGTTCATGGTGAAGAGTGCCTCCTTGTCGTCGGGCGCGATCTGATGCTGTTGTTTGAGTACCTCCGAGATCTTATCCTGCACCACTTTTACCGGAACCCCGTCTTTGGCTGTGGCAGCCAGAAAATGGATGATGTTGCCCTGGTTGAAGGCCTGTTGCATGGTGGAGAAGGGGAGGACCACCGTTTCGGCTGTCTGGCCGCCGATGCTCACGCCGGAGGTGCTGCGGGCGACGCCAATCACCTGGAAATAGATGCCATTCACGCGGATCTGTTTGCCGGTCGGGTCTTCGCCTTTCTGAAAGAGTACTTCGTAAATGCGTTCCCCAATCACACATACTTTTCTTTTTTCGGTAATATCGATGTCGTTCACATACCTGCCATATAGCATCTTGCTTTTTTCTATCCGGTCGTATTCGGGGGAGCAGCCTTTCACCAGGTAGGAACCGTTTTTTTCGCCACGTACCACGTTCTTGTCGTTACCGCCCGCAAACAGCACGGGTGAAATATACTGCAGCTCTTTTACCTTTTCCCGGATCACCGGCAGGTCGCTGTTGGTCATATCCCATCTTCGTCCTTTGCGGAATCCTTTATAGGGGAGCGTGGTACGTTCAGAGGCGAAGAAGCAGGAGTTGGTGGCGAACCCTTCTATCTGGGATGATATTCCCTCCGACAGGGCATTCCCTGCACCCACCATCAACACCAGCATCAGCATCCCCCAAAACACGCCGAACGCGGTGAGCACACTACGCGACTTGTTGTGTGTAATGGTGATCCATATTTCCTGCCATCTGTCTAAGTCAAACATTGATTTATTGATTAGTTGATTTACTGATTTGCTGATTTGCTAATTATCACATTATCAAATCACCGAATCATCACATCATTATTCCTGTCTCATTGCTTCGATCGGTTGCACGCGCACTGCCTTACGGGCGGGAAGGTATCCCGCGATCACGCCGGCGATGATCAGGATGACGGTGGCGAAGAGCGCGTAGCCGAGGTCGACCGTGGGATTGGTAAATATCGACATTTGCGGTTCATCAGTGACAGGTTGTCCGTTGGCAGTTTGTACCATAAAGAAATTAACCAGTTCTGTCAGCCCGATACCCAGCATCATGCCGATGTACCCGAAGAGGGTGGTGATGAAAATCGATTCCAGGATGATGGTCTTCAGGATGGCCATGGGGGTGGCACCGATCGCTTTGCGGATACCAATTTCTCGGGTGCGCTCCTTGACTGATACCAGCATGATGTTGCTTACCCCCACAATGCCGGCTATCAGCGTGAGGATGCCGATGATGGTGACAAAGAGGGTGATACCGCCAAATATCTTCATCGTTTCCACATATTCCGATTGTGCGTTGTTGATCCAGAGCGCCTGCTGATCTGCAGGGTCAAAATTGAGCCTGCGGCCCATCAATGTTCTGAGTGATTCGTTGAAGCGGTCGTTTTCCGCTTCTGTCTGCAGGCCGTCTACGGTGAAGGTGATCTGCCAGAACTTGCGGTTCGGATTGAAGATGGTCTGCGCCGTGGTGAAGGGGATGTAGGCGTTGGATCCGCCCCACTGCTCTTTCTTGCTGTTGACACCCACTACCTTGAACATCAGCCGTCCTACCTTGACCTGCTTGCCCAGGGGATCCTCATTGGGGAACAGCAGGTCGGCGATCTTCTTGTCGAGCACGATCACCTTGTTCTGTTCCCGCATATCGAGCTGATTGATGAAGCGTCCCTCCCCATTGCCAATGATCAGTTTCTCAATATCGTAATACCCGGGCATCACCCCTCTCACGCTGTAGGAGCCATACTCCTTGCCATGGGCGATGGTCTGGGTGCTGTTGATGCGAGCGGTGATGGTGCGGCTCTCCTCCACCTCCTGACGGATCAGATCCACTTCACTTTCGGTGAAGTTGAGGTTGCGTTCTGTTTTGAGTCCCTGGTAGGGAATGGAGGTGGTGCCGGGCCAGAGGTTGATGCGGTTGACGGCCCGTGAGCTGAAGTTTTGCATCACGCCGTTTTTCAGTCCGTTGCCGGCACCCAGCAGGACAATGAGAATGAAAATTCCCCAAGAGACGGATAAACCGGTGAGGGCGGTACGCAGTTTATTTTTCTTCAGCGTGTCGTATATTTCCTGAAACTGGTCGATCATACAGATTAAATATTAGCAGGTTGAAAGGTGTCATGCACACCGTTGTTCTTGCGCGTCTCATATTCGATCATTCCGTCTTTCAGATGAATGATGCGGTTGGTAGCATCGGAAACCGATTTTTCGTGCGTAACGATGATGGTGGTGATGCCCTCTCTGTTGAGGGAGGTGAGTACCTCCATCACCTCTTCCGTGGTCTTGCTGTCGAGGGCACCGGTAGGCTCATCGGCCAGAATCACCTTGGGATTGGAGATCATGGCGCGGGCAATGGCCACCCGTTGTTTTTGTCCCCCGGAGAGTTCATTCGGAAGATGGTGTGCCCAGTCCTTCAACCCCATTTTGTCGAGATGTTCCATCGCGATGATGTTGCGCTTCTTTCGGCTCACTTTCTTGTAATAGAGGGGGAGTGCTACATTTTCCAGTGCATTTTTAAAGTTGATGAGGTTGAACGACTGGAAGACAAAACCGATCATCTCGTTGCGGTACTCTGCTGCCTGTCTTTCGCTCAGGTTTTTGATCAGGGTACCGTTGAGATGATAGTCGCCTGCATCGTACGTATCAAGGATCCCCAGGATGTTGAGCAGGGTTGATTTGCCGGAACCGGATGCACCCATGATGGAGACATATTCACCCGCCTCTATGTTGAGGTCGATGCCTTTGAGTACATGGAGCGAGAGTGCTTCGGTGTGATAGGATTTGTGTAACTGACGAATATGGATCATCTCTTCGGTTGTTGGTGATTCCTCTTGGATTTCTTGCGGAGAGGAATCGTTACAGAATTCACACGATTTATTCAGTGATTGAATCAATAATGCCACAAAGGTATGCCAAAACAATGTACTATGCAATACACAATACTAAAAATGTCTCAACTATTAACTTTGTTTATACTTTTATGCGAAATACACCCAAAATGGTTTAGGATGATTTGGTTTTGCTATCAGCTTGTTAACGCCTGATCATGATACCTCTTTTGGTAGCTGACCAATCAATTGTGCGAGCGAAAACACCAGTAGATATACGTAATAAATGGTATCCAGATAAACATTTGGCACATGAAACTTTAATCTTACTGTTTGTCCGGGATCTGTTCAAAGGTGTATCCCTGTTCTTGCAGCCATTCGATGGCACGGGGCAGGGCGTACTTCATATTCTTTTCCGCCTTTAGCGAGTCATGGAACACGATGATGGAACCATTGCGCGTGTAACGCTTCACGTTGTTGAGTACCTTTTCCTTTGTCATGAAACGGCTATAGTCGCGGGTGACCACATCCCACATCACCACGTTGTATCCCGCTTTCTGTAGTGCGTAGTTCTGTGCCGCACGCATATGGCCGTGGGGTGGGCGAAACAGCCGGGAGTCAATCAGCTCCGCTGCTTTGGCGCTGTTCTCCAGCAGGAAGCGGGTGCGGTGCTTCCACCCCTGCAGATGGTTGAAGGTGTGGTTGCCGGTCTTGTGACCTCTCTCCAGCAGCTGCCGGTATACACCAGGGTATTTCCGTACATTGTCTCCCACGCAGAAGAAGGTAGCTTTGATATTGTGCTGGTCGAGCAGGTCGAGCACCCAGGGAGTGACCTCCGGGATGGGTCCGTCATCAAAAGTTAGATAAACCGTTTTTTGATGGGGTACTTTGATTCGCCAAAGTGATCCGGGAAAGAGTATGCGGTAGAGAAACGGGGGTTGTTCTATAAGCATATGTATGGAGGTAGAATTACGCATCGACAAAGCAGTACGGCCATGTAAAACGTTACACGGCCGTATGCTTCCTCAATTTTTATTGGGGGGCTGTTTTATATTGCTCCAACAGGCGGGGGCTGAATTGCTGCATCATGTTGAGCGCTTTTTGCATTGTTTCTTCTGCCGTTGCCCGTGTGAGGGTATCTTCCAGGGGTGTAGCATAATATCCCCGCACAGATCCGTCGGTGATCTCTTTCAGGATGATGTCGCCTACATACGACAAGCCCTGCAAATAGAAGAACTGAGCACGCTGCAGCAGGTCGTCTGTCAACAACTGATATTTTTCTGCATCGTACTGTTGATAGATGCTGTTGATAAGCAGCATCGGATTAATATTATTATATACGATGTCGGAAAGGGTATTCGATAACTGTATCGGCTTTAAACGACTATACCAATCGAGGTTTTTGTCGATACGTCCTTTGATGGTTGCGATGAGGGCTTCCCCCTTCAACTCTTCACCCAACCGGTAATATGCCCTGGCAAACAGAAGTCCGTCGGTGCCGTAGTGTACCGTGGAATCCGGCACCATCGTGGTGATCTTGTCGAGGGCGGCCAGTGCCTTCTCATTCTCACCCTCATCGATCAGCGCGTTAATCAGCTGGGTGAAATAGAGACGGAAGGTAGAAAGCATCCTCCGGCTGGTTTCATCGAGATAGATGTCGGGGTTCTCTTCAAGTCCTCCCCAGCGAAATTTATTCATCATATTGTCATACGCAGCTGCAGTATGTACACCATTGCTGAGCGGGGTTCCGGGAACCACCTGGTAGGTAAGGCCGTTGAGCGAGAAATTGCGGCTCTGTTGCAGGCTCAGATAAAGGGACGGGGTGATGGTGGTTGCGAAGTGCAAGGGCCGCTGCCAGTTTTCATCGTTGATGTTGCTGATCATTTCCAGAATCATCAGCTCCTGCCGGTAGACAGCCGATTTATCTCCCAGGTTGATGTACATTTTGTCGTTCGGTCTCGCATGGAGCGCTTTCCAGTCGACTTTGGATGTATCTACAGTGAGTGATAATATTTTTCCGGGAATGATCTGGGTATTGCCGGTGTTGAACGGGTTTGCGGGGTTGCTGTTTTGTCCCGTCCGCAGGTTCTCCATGGTCTGTTTCAGCGAGAGGGTGTCTTTGAATGCGTTCACATCATAATAAGAGCCGAATGAGACGGGCGGAATATTGTTTTGCCGCAACACACTTTCAATCTCCTGTTTGGTGATGACGAAGGCTGCGCTGCCTGCATCGCCCGAATAGCGCGGTCGCGACCATTTGATGGGCAATGGTGTCGATTCATAGGCAGGTCGCAGCAGCTGGTCTATGTACCATTCCGTCTGGAGGAAGCTGAGGTTGGTGACCCGCACGTCGGTGCGGTACCCTTCCGTTTCCTGTACGTACCACAGGGGGTAGGTATCATTGTCGCCATTGGTAAACAGGATGCCGTTTTCGCCTACACCACAGAGGTAGTTCATGCCGGTATCGCGTGCCAGCGTTCTTCCGGAACGGTTGTGGTCGTCCCAGTTTTGTGATGCCATCTGAAGGGGGACGAAAAGTGAGGCTACCGTGGCGAGTGTGGCAGTGGCGGAGGTATTCCTGATATATTTCCGCAGAAACAGGCTGATGCCTGCCACGCCCATCCCCACCCAGATGGAGAAGGCATAGAAGGAGCCCGAGTAGGCATAATCGCGTTCGCGCGGTTCAAACGGGGTTTGATTGAGATAGAGGATGATGGCCAGACCCGTCATAAAGAAGAGCATGAAGACGATGGCAAAGCTTTTTTTCCCTCTTTCTTTCAGTCGCAATTGATAGAGCATGCCGAAGATGCCGAGTAACAACGGAAGCATATAGTATTTGTTATGCCCCTTATTGTTGACGATGTCGGGAGCAATATTGTCCTGGGGTCCCAGGCCGAGTACATGCTCATCGATAAACGGAATTCCGGTGATCCAGTTGCCGGAAGTGATGCCCCCGTCGCCTTGTATATCGTTCTGCCGTCCGGAGAAATTCCACATGAAATAGCGCCAGTACATATAATTGAACTGGTAGTCGAAAAGAAACTTCAGGTTCTGCCAAAGCGTGGGTTTTTGGTTTTGATCAGTGATACCTCCCCAGCGCTCATAGCCGATGATATGATTTCCGAAGGACGGATTATTGGGATTGGAGTGCATCCTGGGCAGGAACATGGTGTTTGTATATTTGTAGGAAGGAGAAGTGACCTTCTCATACTTGTCTTTCTGATCGGGAGAGGTTTTTACGATCTGTTTCCAGGAAGTGCTTTCTTCATCGATAATGGCCGACCCGTCGGCATTCCGCGCAATTTTGGATGCATAGGTGGTTCCGTGAATCAGCGGTGTCTGACCATATTGTTCGCGATTGAGATAACTTCCCAGAGAGAAAATATCTTCGGGTGAGTTCAGATCGAGTGGGGGATTGGCGCTTGAACGGATAGGGATCAGGGCGTAGGCCGAGATGCCGATCAGGATGACCATCAGACTCGACATGGCCAGATTGATAAATTTTACCTCCAGCTTTTTGTATTTGAAGGCAAAATAGGCACCTGCCGCAAGAAGGAGCACCCATAACCATACCTTGTTGCCGATAAACAGGATTCCGGCCAGAGCGAGACTGGTGAAAAAAGCGGTGCGTGCGCGGGACTCTTTCCCTTTTTCAGACAAGGTTTCAAAGAGCGCCCAGGCAATGCTTGCCAGCAACAGGAGCAGGTAGACGAACAGGCCGGTGTTATACGGCATGCCGAGCGTGTTCACAAAGAAGAGCTCAAACCATCCGCCCACTTTGGTGAATCCGGGAATGATGCCCCACATTAATACAATGATCAGCGCAAAGGAACCCAAAAGGGAGAGCAGCCCACCCTTCCAGGTCGGATTTTCGTTTTTTTTGAAATAATAAACCAGTACGATAGCCGGGATACACAGCAGATTGAGCAGGTGCACCCCAATGGATAACCCCATGATATAGGCGATGAGCACGATCCATTTGTCGGAATGCGGCTTCTCCGCATTGTCTTCCCATTTGAGTATCAGCCAGAAGACAAGGGCGGTGAGCATGGAGGAAAAGGCATATACTTCTCCTTCCACGGCCGAGAACCAGAAGGTGTCGGAAAAAGTATAGACCAATGCTCCTACGAGTCCGCTGCCAATCACTGCGATGGTTTGTCCCATGGTTAATACCTGTCCGCTCCGGCTGAGAACTAGCTTTCGGGTAAGATGGGTGATAGTCCAGAAGAGAAACAGGATGGTGAAGGCACTCATCAGTGCTGACATGCTGTTGACCATCCTGGCCACCTGCGACGGGTCCTGTGCAAACTGGGTGAACAAATTTCCCACCAGCATGAAGATCGGCGCGCCGGGCGGATGTCCTACTTCCAGCTTGTAGGCTGAGGTAATAAACTCACCGCAATCCCAGAAGCTCGCCGTGGGTTCAATGGTGAGCAGATATACAATGGCAGCAACGACAAACACGCTCCAACCGGCAATGTTGTTGATTAACTTGTATTTAATCATTTTCCTTTTATTGATTTGTGACGCATGAATTTGGCTGAATCTTACTGATTTAATGCGAAATCGGGGCAAAGATACGGAAATCTCTCTATTCTGATTGAGGATTTCCGGGGCATTTTAGGGATAAAGTATTAAAAAACGTAAAAATTTTAGCTCCCTGCAGTTATGTTACGGGGATATTGGAAAGTACGTTTGCTGCCGGCTCTCTGTAAATGTTAATAAACAGTTAAAGAATGCATATAGTATTTAAAATCAATAGAATATGTTTTAAAACATATTTTTATCTAATCATTTGATAATTAATTAAATGTACTAAATTTGGTTCTTTTTCGGTTTCTCAGACCCCCAAAAAAAAGTTGTCACAATTTGGTGGTGAAATAATAAAAAGTTTACTTTGGATCTGATTAAGGAAAAAAATCTATAATTAAAGAGTCGTTTTTGTAATAGTTTATCATTCATGCAGGTTACAGTAGTTATTCTAAAACCATCAGCAGTTCAACGTGGTATTCTGGGAGAAGTAATTACACGCTTCGAAAAAAAAGGGATGCAGATTGTGGCGATGAAGATGATGTGGTTAACCAATGAAACCCTTGAAGAACATTACGCTCACCTGGTGAATAAATCGTTTTACGGCCGGATCAAAGATTCCATGCAGGCAAGTCCTGTGGTCGTTATGGCGCTGAAGGGAGTAGATGTGGTAAACGTAGTCAGAAAATTATCAGGTGTAACAAATGGGAGAGATGCCGCGCCCGGGACGATCAGAGGCGATTACAGTATGAGTGTGCAGGAAAATATTGTGCATGCATCTGATTCGGTTGAGACAGCAGCAGCAGAGCTGAAGCGTTTTTTCTCAGAAGATGAGATATTTGATTACGCACGCCATCTCACGCCCTATGTTTACGCGAATGATGAACAGTAATTACAATAACGATCAACAATTTAAACGTATTAACTAACATAAAGAGTCAGCTCAATGGATAGCAATCATTTTTTCGCAAAAGTACGGTTTCTTTTGCCCGCAACCTTGATGTTCGTTACATTGAACGCATTTTCACAATCAACTCCGGCGACATCCGATAAATCCAGATCGGAAGTGACACCCAAACAATTACACAGCTCCAGTTTAAGTGCTGAGTCTGGCTTATTTGCCGACGGATTAAAGCTTAAAATGGATTTGTCTGTACTGGAAGAAGCCGAAGAACGAAGAGAAACATTTGATCCCAACGAAATTCCAGCCGATGATATTTACGGAGGTATGTGGGTGAACCAGCATGTGAATATTTACGGCAGTTTAAAGAATGCCCCTGATACGTTTATTGTGGATTTGGAAAACTTTACCATACCGGTAACCGGGTACATGACTTCCAATTTCGGGAGAAGAGGCAGCAGGCGTTATCATTACGGCATCGACCTGAAGGCGCAGACAGGTGACACGATTTACGCCGCTTTCGACGGGAAGGTCAGGGTAAAACAATACGAAAAAAGAGGCTACGGTTATTATCTTGTCGTTCGTCACGTGAATGGCCTGGAGACAGTGTATGGGCATTTGTCAAAATTTCTGGTTGATGAAAACGATTTTGTTCGTTCCGGGCAACCTATCGGCCTGGCCGGAAACACGGGACGTTCGTTCGGTTCACATCTTCACTTCGAGACACGCTTCCTGGGTAAGCCCATTAATCCCAACTACATCATCGATTTTGAAAATAAGGTGACACACCGCGATGAATATCTGGTGACGAACTCGAGTTACAGGAAAACAACCAACAGCAGCAAGTCGGTTGTGCGCAGTAACTCCTCGAACTACAAGGAGCCGGCTGCCGCTACCAATAAGTATGTCTCGGGCGATGTGAAGTATCATCGAATTAAAAAAGGAGATACGCTGGGAGCCATTGCCAGACGTTACGGAACCTCGGTGAATAATATATGTAATTTGAATAATATCACTTCAAGAACAGTATTGCGTGTAGGAAAGTCTATCCGTATTTCATAAACAGCAGTGGGTCTGCTTCAACAGAAAAATGTACAGGATTACGCGCTTGTACCTTTTTTTTGATTACCTTTGTTCCACAGATTACACCAATGCACGATGGATGTTACCAATAAACAATTTGACGAAATTATCGCTGTTTGCCGGGAGATATTCGCAAAAAAGTTGTACGACTACGGAGCCTCATGGCGTATTCTTCGCCCCGAGTCGGTGACCGATCAGATTTTTATCAAGGCAAGCAGGATCCGCTCCCTGGAGGTGAAAAAGGAAAACAAGGTGGATGAAGGCATCTTCCCGGAATTTGTCGCCATTGTGAATTATGGCATCATCGGGCTGATTCAACTGCAATTGGGATATGCCGACAGGATTGATATCACGGTGGAAAAAGCATTGGAATTGTATGATATTCTTGTGGCGGAGACCAAGATGCTGATGTCTGCGAAGAATCATGATTATGATGAGGCGTGGCGAAGCATGCGGGTCAGCTCGTATACCGACCTGATCCTGATGAAGGTATACCGGACCAAAGAGATTGAGTGCCACTCAGGACAAACGCTCATCTCCGAAGGAATTGATGCCAACTACAAAGATATGGTGAACTATGCTGTTTTCGGGTTGATCAAGTTACACTTTGGCGAAGAGAAAGCATGAACAAAACGGCAAAAATCCTGGTTGCGTTATCCCGCATCATCGTGGGGGCTACCTTTGTTTTTTCCGGGTTTGTGAAGGCTGTGGACCCCTTGGGTTTCACCTATAAGATACAGGATTATCTGATCAGGCTCAACCTGGCCGACCTTTTTCCACTGGCCTTGCCTGCTGCCGTATTGATGGTCGTGGCCGAGTTCGCCTTGGGGATTTTTTTGTTGCTGGGGATTTACCGGAAGTGGACCACACGGCTGATCGTGTTATGCATGCTGTTTTTTACGCCGCTCACATTGTGGGTTGCCATTGCCAATCCGGTAGAAGATTGCGGTTGTTTCGGCGATGCATTTATTATCAGTAACTGGCAGACATTTTACAAGAATATTGTGTTGTTGGCCGGTGCTCTCTGGCTGATGGTTCAATGGACACATATCAGACCGTTGTTTTCACCCAAAGCAGCTCCCTGGGCGACAGCTTTTACGTTGCTTTTCGGCGTTCTCTTTGCCTTGCACAATGTGTACCGGCTGCCGGTGATCGACTTTCGTCCCTACAAGGTCGGCGCCAATATCCCGCAACAAATGTTCGTTGATCCGGAGAAGGCCGATGTGTATGAGACACTTTTCGTGTACAGCAAAGATGGGGTAACCAAAGAATTCACGGAAGAGAATTATCCCTGGAACGATTCCACATGGACATTTGTGGATATGAAGACGCATCTGGTGAAGGCCGGAGAGAAGCCAAAGATAACGGATTTTGCCGTGGAGGCCCTTTACTTCGATGAATCCTCAAATACGTGGCAGACCGGCGGCGATATCACGGATATCCTGCTGTCTGATCCTTCGTATCTGTTTCTGATGGTAGCTTATTCGCTGGAAGAGATGAATATGCGGTATCTGGATCGATTCAGGGAGGTGAGACGCTATGCGGAAGAAAACGGTTTTTCCTTTTATCTTCTTACTGCCACGGCTGCTGATGCAGTGGGAGCATGGGAAAAACAGCAACGTACCGGTTTTCAGTTCGCCCATGCCGATGAGCGGACGCTGAAGACCATGATCCGGTCTAACCCGGGACTAATGCTGCTGAAGGAGGGTACCGTCGTCCGGAAATGGGACGACAGCAGGGTGCCTTCATCCGATAAAATTCAACGAATTATTAAATAAGATTGTTTATGAGAAAAAACATTGTAGCAGGTAACTGGAAAATGAACAAGAACCTGCAGGAGGGAGTTGCGCTGGCCACAGCATTGAACGAAGCGCTGAAGGGAAAAAAGGTGAATTGCGATGTGGTGATCGGCACGCCGTTCATTCATCTGGCAAGCGTAGTAGATGTTGTTGACACAACCAAAATAGGTGTTGCCGCACAAAACTGTGCCGACAAAGCATCGGGAGCTTATACCGGCGAGGTGTCGGCCGAAATGGTCGCTTCCACCGGCGCCAAATATGTGATCCTCGGACACAGCGAACGGAGGGCTTACTATCATGAAACGGCTGAAATACTGAAGGAGAAAGTCGTGCTGGCCCTTGCTAACGGACTCACTCCTATTTTCTGTATCGGAGAAGTGCTGGCCGAGAGAGAATCAGACAAGCATTTCGACGTGGTAAAATCTCAAATAGAAACATCACTGTTCGATCTTACTCCGGCAGATTTCGGCAGGATCGTGCTTGCCTACGAACCCGTATGGGCGATAGGTACGGGTAAAACCGCCACGGCAGACCAGGCACAGGAGATGCATGCATTCATACGCCAGACGCTGGCAGCAAAGTATGGACAGGAGATTGCAAATAATACCTCCATTCTGTACGGCGGAAGTGCAAACGCATCGAATGCAAAGGAACTCTTCTCCAATCCCGACGTGGACGGAGGCCTTATCGGCGGAGCTTCGCTGGAAGTAGATAAATTCATGCCGATCATTGGGGCTTTTTGAGCGATTAACAGAATTTCACCACTGATCCGGACCGGGTCTGTGGTGTTTTCTGTATCTTTGTCAAATGAATGTGATAATTCGTGCTACGCACGTAACTACTGAATTACAATCGAATTATGTATTGGTTCTTGCAGTTTGATGCTAAAATTTAAATATATGAAACGAGCATGAACATGTTTTTCACACAAGTACATAATAATTGCGAGTTCACTAAAGTTAGACTATTCCTCGCAATGGCATAATCCAAACAAGCTTGGCTTCTGCTCATTGCTTAACGGAATAGTTCCATACGACCTTAATGTAAAAGAATAAAATATTATCGTATGA
>JBDKRY010000155.1:0-3065 GCA_039683155.1 Proteiniphilum sp. | reverse complement strand
ATGCCATCCTCGTTGACCATATAATCACCAGTGTCGTTATTGATGTAAATGCTGCACTCACCGTGCGCGAATCGAACGGAAACTACTTCCTGCACCCGGTAGCGAGAGCTTTTCCGGAGACCTTTGGCGGTATGCTGCGTGGTTTTGTGGAACCTGTGGAAGCAGTTGCGTTCATCGCGGTTGTTCATGATAGCGATACCTTAATGACACTTCCTGAAGCCGATGGTATGTTCATGTTCACCGGGCTGATGCCTGGTCCCTGGGAAATACACCTCCGCGCCCATCCGGAAGCGAACTATCGGGACACTGTGTTTACAGACACCATCGTGGCGGGACAAGTCAGGGATATCACCCCCAAACCGGTTCAAATGAGACCCAAATAACCATACGTTTTATTTTTCATATTTTGTCCTTTCGTACTTCTTTGAAATCTTTAACAGTATTGCGTGAACATTCAAATCGTCTATTCTTGTTTTAAGGAAGGTAAAGACATACGTTTGTTTTTTCCTTTACATAAATCATTCATTTAAATGCAAGGCTTTATGAAAACAAGTTTTTTGAAAAATGGTTCCCTGGCGATAGCTGCGATACTGATGTTATGGGGTATTGTGAGCTGTACAGATGAAAATGAGAGATTTCCGGATGGTAAAGCAAGGATTCAATTTAAACTTACCGATGCTCCCGCTTTGGAGTATGATGCGGTAAACATCGATATCCAAGGCATAAGCGTTGGTATTGCCGATGAATACTTTTATTCCGATGATCCTTATCTGGAAGAAGATGAAGATTTTGACTCACTTGAAGTGGACTGGGTTGACTTGGATATACCCACTCCCGGGTTATATAACCTGTTGGATTTCAGAAACGGAGAAACTGTGCTACTGGCCAATGGTGATATCCCTGCGGGGAAAATCAGTCAGGTAAGATTGTTACTCGGAGATGAAAGCAACGTGGTGATCGATGGTGAGGAACATGATCTGAAAACCCCGTCGGCCCAGATAAGCGGTCTTAAATTTAATCTGCACGAAACATTGCTGCCCGATTTGGCGTACAGCTTCGTAATCGATTTTGATGCTGCACGATCTGTTGTCAGAAAGGGCAATGGCACGTATAGCCTGAAGCCGGTCATCCGTACCTATGCAGAAGCATCTGGCGGTACAATAAAGGGACGCGCTTTACCGGCAGATACTGTGGGTGTCAGTTACGTACAAATTATCAATGGGGGAGATACATTGATTTCTCTTCCCGAAGATGACGGAGCATTCCTGTTCCCGGGTCTGGAACCGGCATTGTGGGATCTGACCGTTTTTGCGGACACAACCACAAATTACAGGGATACCGTGATTAACAATATCGAAGTAAAGGCTGGAGAGGTTGTCAATCTTGGAATCATCCAATTACACAACGATTGAGACTTTACGGGATTTTGATTGATTAAATGTATAAATGGAGCCATTCGATGGCTCCATTTAATTTATTTTCACATCCGCAAACGTACAAACAGCAGCATCTTTCGTATCTTTGCAGGAGCGTTTTGCCTGCAGTCCGATAAGGACAATTTTAAAAAAATTGAAAACGGTCCATATGATTGAATAATTAAATAATACTGAATACAATGAAACAATTCCATTACGCATTGATTTTAGCCGCCCTGATGGTTTTAGGTACATCCTGTAAACCCAAGCAAAGTGCTTACAAGCAGGTATATGAAGCCGCAAAGGAAAGAGAAATGCAACAAACAGCTTCTCAGCCCACAACCGTGGTAAAAGATGCCAGTCCGCTTCCCCCTGTGGAAGTGTCGGTGAGAAAAGAAAAAGTTGAACCGGTGTATGCTACCGATGCTGCCGGCTTAAAGAAATACAGTGTGGTGATTGCCTCGTTAAGTGTAAAGCTGAATGCGGAATCATTGAAGGAGCGCATGGTAAACGAAGGACATCCGGTGATCCTGGCACAAAACGAACAGGGAATGTACCGGGTAATCGTTGCAAGCTACGACGATAAACAGGAGGCAGTGGCCAAAAGGGAGGAGATTTACAGCACCTATTCGGCAAAAGGAGATACCGATTACCTGAGAAGGACCTATGGGGTTCCTTTCAACGACCTCTGGATTTTGGAAAGACAATATTAAAAGTTTTGTGGGACAAGGTGGGAGCCGGAGCGATTGTAAAATCCCTTTCCTGGTCTATTCCTGTACAAGATAAAAAGCTGCCCGTTACAGAAAATGTGGCGGCTTTTTTTCATGAAGGTGCGATATGAAAATACAATTTTTAGGTACGGGGACATCTACGGGTGTGCCGCAAATAGGCTGCCGTTGTGCGGTGTGTTGTTCCACCGATATCCGTGACAAACGAATGAGGGCATCCGTACGGGTGGAGGTCGCGGGAAAGGTGTTGTTGATAGATTGTACACCCGATTTCCGGCAGCAAATGTTGCCGCTCCCGTTTAAAAAGATCGACGGGATGCTGTTGACCCACGAGCACTATGACCACATTGGCGGCATAGATGACCTGCGTCCCTTTTCAGTTTTCGGCTCTGTGGAACTGTTCATGGAAGAGCATCTGGAGGACACGATCCGGGAGCGGATGCCCTATTGCTTTCCTCCATTCCGATATGGCGGCATACCGGATATCACCATCCGGAGAATCAGTGAAAAAGCCCCTTTTTTTGTGGACAATGTTGAAGTGGTTCCCATCCGTGTGATGCACTACAAGTTGCCTATTTTGGGATACCGGATAGGCAATTTTGCCTATCTGACCGATGTGAAATCCATCCCGGAGCCGGAATTTGAAAAATTAAAGAATGTGGACACGTTGGTGATCAGTGCACTCCGGAAATCGGAACATATATCCCATCTGACGCTGGAGCAGGCACTGACCATCGCCCAACGCATACAGGCAAAAAGTACCTGGCTTACCCATATGAGTCACGAAATGGGATTGCATGCCGAGGTTGAGCGGGAACTTCCTTCCCATGTTTTTCTGGCGTATGACGGCTTGGAAATTTCCATGTAGACAAGCATTGTTTTGTTTTTTTAACTAAAAGAAGTGCAGCTTTTTGTCGTTATT
>JBDKRY010000154.1:0-38334 GCA_039683155.1 Proteiniphilum sp. | reverse complement strand
GGAGAGCTCCAGGAAAGACTCCTGCATCTGTTGCCGGTCGTTGGGCGTACCTCTTACCGACAGCTCCACACACGATTTAGCGGCCCGTTGCTTTTCATCCAGCGGAATGCGTCCCGTGAGCCGCACGATATTGTCGATATTGAGTTTCTGATCGGCAATGATCTTCGATACGGCTGCGATCTGCCTGGCAGTGAGTATTCTTCCCAACAACGTGATGATGTATCTGTTCTTACCCTGCATGCTTACCCAATTTGAGTAGCGATCGACGGATATAGGCGTAAAACGGACGTTTACATCCATCTCATACGCTTTGAACAGCAGATCTTTCATAATCTCACCGGAGTTGTCGTGCATCGATTTGAACATAATACCCAACGATAAGTTCCTGTGAATATCCGATTGTCCGATGTCGAGGATGAATGCGCCATGTTTTGCCAGTATTTCAGTCAGCGCAGCTGTCAGGCCGGCTTTATCCTCTCCGTTAATGTTGAGTAAAATAATTTCTGAATTCTCCATATGTCAGTGGTCAGTGGTCAGTAGTCAGTACCTGACTCCTATATTACCGGCAACGATACCTGTGCATAAATGTCTTCGATATCCTGTGATGTTATTTTGTTGAAATCCTCCTCCCGCACGCTGATGATGAGCCCTGCCATATCCAGTGCACCCGGACTTATCAGCAGCTGTTTGTTTCCTTCTTCATAGTATTGCCTGGGGCGATGGGCCCTGCGCGGAAACAGATGCAGTTTGTAACGATTTTCTTCCGTGAAAGCAATCACGTTCATCATCGGCTCATCCTCTTCCGGCTGGCGCTGATGAAGATATTGATAGACATCTTCAAACAGATTCTCAGCTTCTCTTTTGTGTGCACTTTCAATCGTAAGACAGGAGCGCAGTTCGTGATCCCCCTGGAGCAGCAAAGGCAATTTGAGTCCCGCCTGCAGGTGAAAATGATCGGGGGCCGAGGCACCGCTGCCGGGGCCGTTGTAAAAAATCACATAGTCGGGCAAAAGCTCTGCCAGCGAAAGCATATCGCCCACCTTCCTGCGGATGCGCTGCGGTACATGCGAATGGAGCGGGATGGTGAGATGGTTGTCCACAATGGGGTAAGGATTGCAAAGGATGAGGTACTTTTCCAGAAAGGGAATGCCTTTTTGTTGGGGAGGTCTGTTTTCAGCACACAGAAAACAGGGACGCTCCTCCAATGCTCTTTGATCGATGATAGCCCCTGTAGATACCATCCTTGCCGGATTGTACTGTACTGTCACATGGAAGTCATCTCCCCAGGAAAACGCTTTCTCCCTGATCTTATCCCGTTGGCCGATTGCTTTTCTCAATTGTGGCCATTCCTCCTGTTGCATGGAGAATAAATTATTTATTTCCTCCGAAAGATTCATTCGCTGTTGTTTTAATAAAACAAAGATAAGGATATTTTCTTTTCCGGGGCAGGGAAGGGTTCAGAAATAAAATATTCAGAAAATAATCGCTTTACTGTTTGGGTATCAACTTTTTTTGTACCTTTGCACTTGAATAGGTTATTTGCCTGCGGTCGGTGCGCAACGGCAGCATAAAATCGTTACATCCCAAAGGTAATAAATACAGCAAGAAAAAAAATCAACGTAAAAAAGACAATGAAAATAACAGGTCTAATCTTTCCCTGTTTATGTATTTTCCTTTTCATCTCCTGTTCCCAGGGTTCGGGTAAGAAGAACATGGAACAGGGTGGAGAAAAGACGATAAGGGAGGCTCTCAGCAGCAATCCCGATGATTTGACTGCTTCCGGCGAAGAGGCGTTCGATCAGTTTATCCATAAGTTCAGCACGGAAGAATCGTTCCAGTTTGAACGGATTAAATTCCCCATCAGCGTCATCATACCCGACACTGGCCACGAGGGTATGGCGCCCATGCACGATTCTATCGGAAAATACGACTGGGAGATGATCGATCTATCTTACGACAGCACTTACCTCACCCGCCCCTATGACCAGTACTATCAGGTGGTTCGTTTCGGAAACGATACGGCCGTAGTGGAAATACGCGGTATCAATAACGGCATTTATGCCGATTACTATTTCACACTGATCAATAAAAAGTGGTATCTGGTCACGCTTTACGAAGCTTCCTTCTAGACGCGGAGTGTTTACTTCAACATCTCATCCCCAAAGCTGAGCGGCAACAGATCCTTTATGGCGGGCACCACATAGATGCCCTCCTCGCTATACATCAGCACCTTCATGGGTGAGTGAAAACGGTTCTCTGCTTCCAATAATACCTGCCGGCAGGCGCCACAGGGGGTGATGGCATCATGGGTAAACTGCCCGTTGTGCCAGGCGGCAATGGCAATGGCCTCCACTTTTTGGTCGGGGTAGGTGGCGTTGGCAAAGAAAAGAGCGGTCCGCTCGGCACATAAGCCCGAAGGATAAGCGGCGTTCTCCTGGTTGTTCCCGGAGATAATTCCGCCATTCTCCAGCAATACTGCTGCACCCACCCTGAACCGGGAGTAGGGCGCGTAAGCGTTTTTTGTGGCACTTTTTGCAGCATCGATTAAATTTTTTTCCACTTCGGAGCATTCCTCTACCAGATAAACAGCTATCTTTGTGGTTAAATTGATTTCTCTCATATCCTCATGCAGATTTTGTTGCACAAATATAGCGTTTTTTTACCGTTCTTTGTCGTTCTCTCTTTTTTCTTTGTCGCGGCGGAGTTGTACGGGCAAAACAGGGTGAGAACCTACGAAGACTATATCGACAGGTACAGCGATCTGGCCATTACCCACATGGAGTTGTACGAAATTCCCGCATCTATCACCCTTGCACAAGGTATTCTGGAGTCGGGCGCTGGAATGAGCGATCTGGCACGACATTCCAACAATCATTTCGGAATCAAGTGCCACAACGGCTGGAGAGGGCCTGCAGTAAAGGCTGCCGATGATTTGCCCAACGACTGTTTCCGTAAATATGACCGTGTGGAAGATTCTTATCAGGATCACTCCGAGTTCCTTGTTAACGGAGGCCGTTACCGTGCTTTGTTTGCGTTGTCGCCCACCGATTACAAAGGATGGGCCCGGGGTCTGCAGAAGTTCGGCTATGCCACCGACAAGGCTTATGCCAACAAGCTGATCAAGATCATCGAAGACTACGAGCTGTATCGTTTCGATGACAAGAAATACCGCAGAGGGGTCAGCCGCAGTGAACGGCAGTCGCAACGGCTGCAGGAAACGGCGCAGGTCTCCTGGACGCACCAACCCTATATCACCCATGACCTGGTATATGTGATTGCTGTAAATGGTGATACGTTCGGCAGCATCGCCAGGGAGTTTGGATTTAGCGAAAGAGAGCTCCTGAAGTTCAACGAGGTGCCCGAAGATTTTCCATTGAGCGAAGGTGATATCGTTTATTTCCAGAAGAAGAAAACACGGGCCGACAAACCCTATGAATATCATACGGTGCAGGTGGGCGAATCCATGTACAGCATCTCGCAACAATATGGTATCCAGCTCAAAAACCTGTACCGCCTGAACAAAAAGAGTTACGAATACGTTCCCGTGGAGGGAGATGTGCTCAAGCTGAGATAGGCACGAGAGAGACTGACAACGGACAATTGTGCACGAAGCACGAAGCACTGAGAACTGATGATTGAATACTGAATACTGAATACTGAATACTGAATGCTGATAACTAAAGATAAAATGCAATACAACACCCAAAAAGAAAAACTGCTTTTGCCGGAATACGGGCGCAATATCCAGAATATGGTAGACCACTGCGTATCCATAAAGGATCCCGAAGAACGAAAAAAATGTGCCTACACCGTGATCGATATCATGGGAAATATGTTCCCGCACCTGCGCGATGTAAATAATTTCAAGCATATCCTGTGGGATCATCTGGCCATCATGTCCGATTTTAAACTGGAGATAGATTATCCGTACGAGGTGATCACGCGGGAGGGGTTGTATACTGCTCCCGGTCATCTCGAATACAGCAGACCAACCATGCGGTATCGTCATTATGGGAAAATACTGGAGCAGATGATCACAATCGCTGCAGATATGGAAGAGAGCACCCGGAAAGATCATCTGCTGAAGATGTTGCTGAGCCAGATGAAACGATCTTATACCCAGTGGAACAAAGATGTGGATGATGAGAAAATATTCCATGATATGTATGAGCTGTCGGCGGGAAAAATAAATATGAATATTGACACACACTCTATCCCCAATGTAAAGTTGAACGGCAACCCCGACAAACTCAGGAACATCAAGTTTCAACGTAGAAAATAACGCAGATGATCTCCAGGGAAGATATTCTTTGGGTAGGGCATACGCAGAAACCCTACGGTATCAGGGGCGAAATCATGGTGCTCTTTCAGAAGGCGGAGTATGCCGATATTGATGCGGAATACTATTTCCTGGAAATAGACGGCATCCCCGTACCCTTTTTCGTGGAGGAGTTCACCTTCACCACCGATGTCTCTGCCCGGGTGAAGTTCGAAGATGTGAACGATGAGAAAACAGCTTCGCGCTATGTCAACCTGGAGGTTTTTCTTCCCCGGGAAGCCGTGAATGCGGTGCATATGCCCGACAGCGACGACTGGGAGTCCTTTGTGGGATACACCATTGTGGATCAGCACGGCAATACACTTGGCATCATCCGGGAGGTGGACAGTACAACGCTCAACGTGCTGTTTATTGTTCAGCAGGAAGAGCGAGAACTCCTGATACCTGCTGCAGAAGATTTTATCGTGGCCATAGATGCAGAAAAAAAAATCCTTGAGATGTTTCTCCCGGAAGGTTTGACGGATGCGTGAAACTACCCATGCCTGCCCCCCCGGAATCCGAAATAAAATGCCCTTTCTCCAACTCTCTCATGTAACCATCGGTTATCCTGCCAAACACGGAACAAGGATTGTGCAGTCCGATCTCTCACTCACTGCGGGTGAAGGTGAGCTGATCGCGCTGATCGGAAAGAACGGCTGTGGAAAATCAACCCTGTTGCGATCCATCGCCTGCCTGCAGCCCATCTGGGAGGGAACCATGCTGCTCAATGGCGAGAACCTGACACAGATAAGCCCTAAAAGAAGGGCAAGGCTGCTGTCGGTAGTACTCACGGAGCAACAGTCCGTGGCATCGTTCACCGTGAGGGAGCTGATCTCCATCGGGCGCGATCCCTACACCGGGTGGCTGGGCAGCCTCACGGATGAGGATAACAGGATCATCAGCCGGGCAATAGAGATGACCTACCTGCAGGGGTTTGAGGAGAGAAACATCCATGAACTGTCCGACGGAGAGCGGCAAAGGGTCTTCATTGCCCGCGCACTGGCACAGGATACGCCGGTGATCCTGCTCGATGAACCCACTTCGCACCTCGATCTGCCCAACCGCATCAACATCCTGCTGCTGCTACAAAAGCTGGCACGTGAGACAGGAAAAACCATTTTTATCTCCACCCATGAACTGGAGACAGCCATGCAGGTAGCCGATAAGCTGTGGCTTATGGAGAAGGAGAAGGGCGTTACCGTAGGCGTGCCCGAAGATATGGTGCTCAATGGTAGTTTCGATACAGTATTTCATCACCCCTCCTATGAATTCGATAAAGAATACGGCAGTTTTGTCGTGCAGAAGCTTCTCGATAAATCAATTGCTACGCGGGTGCAGTATCCGAACAGCCTGATGGCCCGCTGGACCACGAAGGCTCTCACAAGAAAAGGGTACCGGATTTCTCCGGATGCACCTGTAGAACTGCTTGTGGATGAGGTGCAAAGACGCTGGATCATCACCCGTGATGGCAAGTCGGTGGTAGCCCACAGCATCGGAGATGCATTGCAGCAGATATCCGATTTTATGACCTGTTAATCGGCCCGGGTCATGGTCTGTTTGAAGTAAGGTGATTTCAGCGCTATTTCGCAAATCAGCGTATATTACCTCGTGAATGAACCCTTATTTTTATTATCTTTGCATGTTTTACCCGACAATGATACTCCTGCATGGAAGTAAAAAAAAGAAACATCGCCATTTTAGGCTCTACCGGTTCCATCGGAACGCAGGCACTGGACGTTATTTCACGGCATCCCGACAGGTTTGCCGCATATGCGCTGGTGGCCAATAATAAGGTGGAGCTGCTCATTCAGCAGGCCCGCACCTTCCTCCCGGAGGTGGTGGTGATTGCAAATGAATCGCGGTACGCGCAGCTGAAAGAAGCCCTGGTCGACCTGCCCATCAAGGTATGGTGCGGCAGCAGCGCCATTGAGGAGGTGGTACAGGATGCGCAGATCGACATGGTGCTCACTGCCATGGTCGGCATCTGCGGATTGAAGCCTACCATCAACGCCATCATTGCCGGGAAAGCCATCGCTTTGGCCAATAAAGAGACTTTGGTGGTAGCCGGAGAGCTGATTACCTCGCTGGCGTTGAAACACCACGCTGCCGTTTTGCCGGTCGACTCGGAACATTCCGCCATTTTTCAGTGTCTCAACGGGGAGGGAAATAATACAATCGATAAGATCCTGCTCACAGCATCGGGCGGACCTTTCAGGACATATTCAAAAGCAGCGCTGAAGAAGGTATCCAAAGCGCAGGCACTGGCTCATCCCAACTGGAACATGGGTGATAAGGTGACCATCGATTCATCCACACTGATCAACAAGGGATTCGAGATGATCGAAGCCAAATGGCTTTTTGGGGTGGAACCTGCACAAATAGAGGTGCTGATACATCCCCAGTCCATCATCCACTCCATGGTGCAGTTCGAAGACGGTGCGGTGATGGCCCAGTTGGGACAGCCCGATATGCGTATACCCATACAGTATGCCTTCTCCTATCCCCTGAGGTTGAAGTCCGGCATCGCACCGCTGAATTTCTTCGAGCTGGCGCAGCTTACCTTTGAGAAGCCCGACACGGACAGATTCCCCAACCTGGGTTATGCCTACGAAGCTGTGCATACAGGGGGGAACATGCCCTGCATCCTCAATGCAGCGAATGAAGTGGCTGTATCCCTGTTTTTGCAGGAACGCATCGGCTTCATGCAGATGAGCCGTTTGATAGAACAAGCCCTGCAGCAAGTCCCCTTTGTTAAAGAGCCTACGCTCGATGATTATCTGCAAACCGATCAGGAGACCCGTGAAATCATCACGAACATGCTTCATTAGCAAATTATCGAATCAACAAATCAACGAATTGTCGAATCAACAAATCAGCAAATCAACAAATCAGCAAATCAACAAATCATCGAATCAACGAATCAACACATTAAAATAGAATGGAGATATTTTTAATTAAGGCACTGCAACTCATTGTGAGTTTATCGATTTTGGTCATCGTTCACGAATTCGGCCATTATATTTTCGCGCGGATGTTCAGGATCAGGGTAGAGAAGTTTTATCTCTTTTTTGATCCCTGGTTCGCACTTTTCAGATACAAACCCAAAAACAGCCATACCGAGTACGGAATAGGCTGGCTGCCCCTCGGCGGCTATGTAAAAATATCCGGGATGATCGACGAGTCGATGGATAAAGAACAGATGTCACAACCTGCCCAACCCTGGGAGTTCCGCGCCAAACCGGCCTGGCAAAGATTGCTGGTGATGGTTGCCGGGGTGCTTTTCAACCTGCTGCTGGCATTTTTTATTTATTCCATGGTGCTTTTCACCTGGAACGATACCTACCTTCCGCTAAAAAATGTAACCCAGGGGATGGAGTTTAGTCAGGCCGCAAAAAATGCCGGCTTCCAGGATGGCGATATTCTGCTCAGGGCCGACGACAAGGAGCTGGAACGCTTCGGTGTGCGTACCCTGCTCGATGTGGCAAACGCCGAAACCGTCACCGTGCTGCGTAACGGACAAGAGGCCGAACTGACCATACAGGAGGGACTGATGCAAAACCTGCTGGCCGACAAGGAGGGTTTTGCCACCTACCGGGTTCCTGCCGTGGTCTATCAGACCATGGAGGGGAGCGCTGCCGATAAGGCCGGGTTAATGCCCGGCGACAGCATCGTCGGCGTGAACAGTGTGCCCACGCCCCTGTTCGCTGACCTGCGCACCGCTCTCGACACCAACCGTAACCGGGAGGTGATGCTCGATTATTACCGCAGCGGTACACTGCATGCCACCGCCGTACAGGTCGATTCTGCCGGGACACTGGGCTTCTATGCCATGGGGGCTCCCCAGATCTACCGGACCGTCACACGCACCTATGGTTTCTTCGAGTCGTTTCCGGCCGGAATCGGAATGGGTATTCAAACGCTGAAAGATTATGTAGCCCAGTTCAGGTATGTCTTCACAAAAGAGGGTGCCTCCTCTCTCGGTGGTTTTGGCGCCATCGGGAATCTGTTCCCACCGCAGTGGAACTGGCAGGCATTCTGGATGATGACGGCCTTCCTGTCGGTCATCCTCGCATTCATGAACATCCTTCCCATTCCCGCACTCGACGGCGGCCATGTCATGTTCCTCATCTATGAGGTGATTACACGGCGAAAGCCCAACGAGAAACTGATGGAATATGCACAGATAGCCGGTATGATCCTGCTGCTGGGCCTGGTATTGTATGCCAACGGCATGGATGTGGTAAGAGCGATATTTAAATAAATTCAGTGGTATGAAGGTTTCGGAATTAATTGACCATACGCAGAAGACGGCATTTTCGTTCGAACTGTTGCCCCCGTTGAAAGGGAACAGCATTCAGCAGGTATTTAATGCGATTGACCGCTTGAAGGAGTTTGATCCGAAATACATCAACATCACCACGCATCACAGCGAAACTATTTACAAGGAAGACGACCATGGCGTCTTCCGGAAGGTGAATATGCGAAAACGTCCCGGATCAGTAGCCATCGCTGCCGCCATCCAAAACCGCTTCGGCATAAGAGCGGTACCCCACATGATCTCTCAGGGTTTTTCGAAAGAGGAGACAGAATATGCGCTCATCGACCTCTCCTTTCTGGGAGTGACCGACTTGCTGCTGCTGAGAGGCGACACCAGGAAGCTTGATGCACAGCAGAAGAGTATGGACTGTCACCCGCATGCCACCGGTCTGCAGGAGCAGGTGAACAACTTTAACAAAGGCATTGCCTACGACGGCTCCACCTTCACGCCTCCCGAGACACCGTTCTCTTACGGCATGGCCTGCTACCCGGAGAAGCATGAGGAATCGCCCAACATGGAGTCGGAGCTCTACTATACGAAAATGAAAGTGGATCTGGGTGCCGACTATCTGGTCACGCAAATGTTCTTCGACAACAGCAAGTATTTCGCCTTCGTGGATCGCTGTCGTGCTGCAGGAATCACCGTACCCATTATCCCGGGAATAAAACCGATCCATCTGAAAAGCCAGCTCACCGTGCTGCCACAGATATTCCGGTCAGATATCCCCGCAGAGCTCGAACAGGAACTTCGCCGGTGCAGGGATGACGACGAAGCAAAAGAGGCAGGTGTGGCGTGGTGCATCCGTCAGTGCAGGGAACTTATTGAACATCATGTTCCCAGCATTCATTTTTATGCGTTAGGGGCAACGGAGAGTGTGTACAGAGTAGCCAGTGAGATTTATTGATGTACTTCAGAGACGTCATAGGGCTTCACGATGTGAAACAGCATCTTACAGACTCCGTACAGCGGGGGCTGGTGCCGCATGCCCGCATCTTTTACGGACCCGAAGGGGTGGGGAAGCTGCCATTGGCCATCGCCTATGCGCGCTACCTCAACTGTGCCCGTCGCGGCCCCCACGACGCGTGCGGCGAGTGTCCCTCCTGCCATAAGTTCGATAAGCTGGCTCACCCCGATCTTCACTTCGTCTTTCCCGTGGTGAAGTCGAAGGTAAGCGACGAATACCTGCCGCAATGGCGTACGTTCTTATCCCAAAACAAGTATTTCAACCTCAACCACTGGCTCAACTTCATCCAGGCGCAGAATGCCCAGGGTGTGATTTATGCGAAAGAGAGCGACGAGATCATCCGCAAGCTCAACCTCAAGGTCTATGAAGCCCCCTACAAGATCATGATCGTCTGGCTGCCCGAAAAGATGCACGATGCCTGCGCCAATAAACTGCTGAAAATGGTGGAAGAGCCCCCGGAACATACGGTGTTTCTGCTTGTGTCGGAAGATCGGGAGAGTGTATTGCAGACTATCTGGTCGCGATGCCAGCCCCTCCATATCCGTGCCATTGAAAACAAGGAGATGGTGGCCGCCATACAACAGCAATACGGTCTGGAACGCGCCGATGCCCAGTCTTATGCCCATATTGCCAATGGCAGCTTCACCAAGGCCATTGCGTTAATTGCCTCTTCCGAAGAGACAAAGTTTTTCTTCGAGCTGTTTATAAAGATGATGCGCGCATCGGTATCGGGCAACATCAAAGCCATCAAAGAGATCGCCAACGAACTGGCGGGCATAGGCCGGGAGATGCAGAAAAGCTACCTCCTCTATGCCTTGCGCATGTTCCGTGAATACTTCGTGAGCAACCTCCGTGAGCCGGAGATGGTCTACCTGAATGAGGATGAGAGGCAGTTCGGTGAGCGTTTTGCTCCCTACATCAACGAGAGGAACATCGAAGCCTTCAATGAGGAGTTTTCGCTGGCACACCGGCAAATAGAGCAAAACGGCAATGCAAGAATCATTTTCCTCGATCTTTGTCTAAAGGTGACCGTGTTATTCAGAAAATAATTTTGTAACTTGCATGCTGTTTTATTTTTAATCATCAAAAAGTCTCGCAAATCTGTTTCAACAGTGCGAATTTATATATGGACAAGGAATTACTATCAGACAAAATGGCGGATATCGTTCCCATTAAAACGACGACCGTACGAAATACAAAAAGCTGCCGGGGCTGCACCCCGCATAATAATAAACTCCACATCTACGACTGGCTGCACGATTTCCCTGAATTTCAGGATCTCTCGAAGATGGTGGAGGTACAGTTTAAAAATACCCGCAAAGGATATTATATCAACAGCAACGACCTTGAACTGAGTCTGGGTGACCTGGTGGCTGTGGAATCCGTCCCCGGACACGATATCGGTACGGTGACCCTCACCGGCAAGCTTGTGGAGCTGCAGATGAAAAAGAACAACTTCCGGGAGGATGCCAACGGGGGACTTAAACGCATCTATCGTATTGCACGGCCTGCCGATCTGGAGAAATACGAACAGGCAAAAGCGCGCGAACAATCCACCATGATCCGTGCCCGCCAGATTGCCGAAGAACTGGGCCTGCAGATGAAGATAGGTGACGTAGAGTATCAGGGCGACGGAAACAAAGCCATCTTTTACTATATCGCCGATGAACGGGTCGACTTCCGTCAGTTGATTAAAGTACTGGCCGGCGAATTCAGGGTCAAGATAGAGATGAAACAGATAGGTTCCCGGCAGGAGGCAGGCCGCATCGGCGGTCTTGGACCCTGTGGACGTGAGATGTGCTGCAGCAGCTGGATGTCGAGCTTTGTCTCCGTCTCCACCTCAGCAGCCCGCTATCAGGATTTATCGATCAACCCGCAGAAGCTGGCGGGACAATGCGGTAAGCTGAAGTGCTGCCTGAACTACGAGGTGGATGCCTATGTGGAAGCACAGCGCAGCCTGCCCTCGCGTGAGATCGTGCTGGAGACAAAAGATTCCGATTATTTCCATTTCAAAACCGACATCTTCTCGGGAATGATGACCTATTCTACCGACCGGTTTAATGGCAGTAACCTGGTGACGATCTCCAAAGAGCGCGTTTTCGATATCATCGCGATGAATAAACAAGGAAAGAAACCGCTTAAGCTGACCCCCGACGCCGGTGAAAAATCCGTGAAAGAAGGATCCTTTAGCGGAGATATACTTGCAGATCAAAGCATCACCCGTTTCGATGACAACCGGCAAAATCAGACAAAGAAAAGAAGAAATCCCCGCAGAAGACGTCCCAATGATCCGTCGGGCAACAGAAACCTGCTTAGCGACCGCCCTTCCGGAGAGCATGATGCGTAGCATCCGCTTTCTTGTGACGGGGCTGCTGTTCTCCTCCCTGCTCTCCTGTGCGGAAGGAGAGGTTTATTACCGTTTTCACCATATCGAAAATGGCCGGTGGTATCGTGACAGTACGCTTGTCTTCAGTATGGATTCAGTCGCACTGCATCCGGCAAAAAGATATGATGTGACCATAGAGATCACCACAAACCGGGCTTATCCGTACCGCGATTTATGGGTGCAGATCAATCAGAATCTCACGGATACGCTCTTTCGGAGTGACACGCTGCATTACCGGCTTGCCGACGATTACGGGCGATGGTTGGGGAGCGGGGCAGGAGGACTAAACCAGCTGTCGCTGCCTTACCTTTCCTCAGTGCCACTCGTTACCACCTGTCCCTATGCTGTCCACATCCGGCAGACCATGACGGATGATCCGCTGGCAGGCATCGAAAAGGTAGGCGTAAAAGTGGTAGCGGTGAATGACGGGAAACCGTAAATACAGGTAGGAAAAAAGTGATGCCGGTGCAACTCCGGCAGCAATAAACCCAAAAGCGTAGAGATGCAAATTGTTTTTATTGGAGCGGGAAATCTGGCGACTCATTTGGCCGAAGCATGCAAAGTGGCGGGCAACGAGATTGTCCAGGTATACAGCAGAACGATGGAAAGTGCGACGCTGCTTGCCGGCAAAACAGGGGCAACGCCCATCAATGAGCTGGCGCAGATCAGTCCGACTGCCGACCTTTATCTCTTCTCCGTGAAGGATGATGTCCTGCCCGCCGTCATTCAGCAAATGCCGCAGACCGGCGGCGTTTGGGCACATACTGCCGGAAGCCTGCCCATGCAGCTCTTTGCCGCGCGCAAGACGGAATATGGCGTGATATACCCCCTGCAGACTTTCAGCAAGCACCGGAAAATAGATTTTGCATCCATCCCCGTCTTCATTGAGGGGAGCAGCCCCGCCACAACCCTTTTGCTGGAAGAGCTGGCCTGTACCCTCTCCCGCAATGTCCGCTGCCTGTCCGGGGAAAAGCGGCGTTATCTGCACCTGGCCGCCGTTTACGCGTGCAACTTCGTGAATCATATGTACACACTGGCGTCTGAGATCACCGGAAAAGAAGCTATCCCTTTCGAAGTACTGATACCCCTCATCACCGAGACTGCCGCCAAAGTGACGGAGATGACGCCGCAGGCAGCCCAGACGGGACCTGCCATACGTTTCGATGAAGCGGTGATGCGCAGCCATCTGTCGCTGCTCACCGATCCGCAGATGAAAGAAATATATATCCTTATCAGCAAAAGCATTCACCATCATTCTTTATGAGTGCTATCAACTACGATTTAAAAAAGATCAAAGCTTTTATTTTCGATGGGTAAAAAACAACGCCGGCAACTCCTTTGCCTCAAAAATTAACATCTAAAAATTGAATGCTTAAAAAACAAAAGGTATATTTGTAAAAATTAAAAAACCACTCCTGAAATGGCAAAATTTATTGGTTATGTAACGGTAGACACGGACCGGTGTAAGGGCTGCGATCTCTGTGTGGTATCTTGCCCCACAGATGTGCTCGAGCTGGAGCCGCGTGAAGTAAACGACCGCGGTTATCATTATGTGTATCTGAAGGATGCCGATGGTTGCATCGGGTGCGTTAACTGCGGATATGTATGTCCCGACGGATGTCTGACAGTTTACAAGATGAAGGTGGGATAATCTTTTATTCATTTGAAAAACAACACGTAAAAAGAAGAATATGTCTGAAGAAATAGCATTGATGAAGGGAAACGAGGCCGTCGCCCATGCGGCTATCCGTTACGGTGTGGACGGTTACTTCGGTTATCCCATCACGCCCCAGTCTGAAATCATTGAAACCCTGATGGAGGCCGCTCCCTGGAAGACCACGGGAATGGTGGTCCTGCAAGCCGAGAGCGAAGTGGCTGCCATCAATATGGTATATGGCGGTGCCGCCTGCGGCAAGTACGCCATGACCACCTCTTCAAGCCCCGGCATCAGCCTCATGCAGGAGGGCATCTCCTACCTTGCCGGAGCAGAGCTGCCGGCACTCATCGTGAACGTGCAGCGCGGCGGCCCCGGCCTGGGCACCATCCAGCCGTCGCAGGCCGACTATTTTCAGGCGGTAAAGGGTGGCGGACACGGAGACTATAGGCTCATCACACTGGCTCCCAACTCGGTGCAGGAGATGGCTGATTTCGTGGGACTGGCCATCGAACTTGCCTTTAAGTACCGCAACCCGGCCATGATACTGAGCGACGGTGTGATCGGACAGATGATGGAGAAGGTGAAGCTGCCTGCCTGGCGTCGTCGCAGAACCGAGCAGGAAATACGTGAACAATGTCCCTGGGCTACGCTTGGCAAGACACCCGACAGGAAGCCCAACATCATCACCTCGCTGGAGCTCGACTCGGTAGTGATGGAGAAAAACAACGAACGCTTCCAGGCCAAGTACCGCGAGGTGGAGGCGGCTGAGGTGCGCTATGAGGAGGTGAAATGCGAAGATGCCGACTATCTGCTGGTAGCCTTCGGCTCTTCGTCGCGTATCTGCCTGAAGGCCATCGACCTGGCACGACAGGGAGGTCTCAAAGTAGGCTTGTTGCGCCCCATCACACTATGGCCCTTTCCTGTGAAAGTGCTGCATGCCTATGGCGGCAGGGTGAAAGGGATGCTCACGGTAGAACTGAACGCCGGACAGATGGTGGAAGAGGTGCGTCTGGCAGTGAACGGACAAATACCGGTCGCCCATTACGGCCGCATGGGCGGTATCGTTCCCACTCCCGAAGGAGTACTGGCGGCATTGAAAGAAAAAGTTATCCAATAAAACAAACCCTGTCATGGATCCAAAAACCAGAAATATATTTCTGATCCTCTTCCTGTTGGCATTCGCAGGAACCGTTATCGTCTATTTTACGTCTGCACAGAACATGAAACTAACCTGGTATTTCGGGGGAGCCGCGATTATATTTTATCTCATCTACCGATTCGCAAAAAAATAATTGTATGGATATAAATCAAATTATACGTCCGGAGAATCTGGCCTATGCCAAACCGGCACTCATGAACAACAACTACATGCATTACTGCCCCGGATGTTCACATGGCGTAGTACATAAGGAAGTTGCCGAAGTCATTCAGGAGCTGGGACTGCAGGAGAAAACCATCGGCATTGCCCCTGTGGGTTGTGCCGTGTTCGCCTATAATTATATCGATATCGACTGGCAGGAGGCAGCACACGGTCGTGCGCCCGCGCTGGCCACTGCTGTCAAGCGGCTGATGCCCGACAAGTTGGTGTTCACCTACCAGGGCGACGGTGACCTTGCCGCCATTGGTACGGCGGAAACCATTCATGCTGCCAACCGGGGTGAAAACATCGCCATTATCTTCATCAACAACGGCATCTACGGGATGACAGGCGGCCAGATGGCACCCACCACGCTGAAAGATATGAAGACATCCACCTCGCCCGATGGACGCAACGTGCAGACCATGGGCAACCCTCTGAAGATCCTCGACTTGCTGGCGCTGCTCGACGGCGTTTGCCTGGCCACACGTGTCAGCGTTCATACTGCTGCCGCAGTGAAGAAAACCCGGCGGATGATCAAGCTCGCTTTTGAAAATTCAATGGCCGGAAAAGGGACGTCCATCGTGGAGGTTGTATCCACCTGCAACGCGGGGTGGAAAATGACTCCTGCCGCGGCCAACGACTGGATGGTGGAAAACATGTTCCCGGTATATCCCATCGGTGATTTAAAAAATAGATAAACAGAAAGAAGATAACATGTTACAGGAAATAGTGATTTCAGGTTTCGGAGGACAGGGAGTGTTGTCCATGGGGAAAATTCTTGCCTACTCGGGTATGATGGAAGACAAGGAGGTGTCGTGGTTCCCGGCATACGGGCCGGAGCAGCGGGGCGGCACGGCCAATGTCACGGTCATCATCTCCGATGAGCCCATCAGCTCGCCCGTGCTGAATCAGTACGATGTGGCCATCGTGCTGAATCAGCCCTCGCTCGAGAAATTCGAAGGGCGTGTAAAACCCGGCGGAGCGTTGATCTACGATGGATACGGCATTCACAAAAAGGTGGAGCGGAAAGATATCAATGTTTACCGGGTGAACGCCATGGACGAATCTATGAAGATGAACAATGACAGGGTCTTCAACATGATCGTGCTGGGAGGATTGCTCAAAATAGCACCCATGGTACAGCTCGAGAATGTCATGAAAGGACTGAAAGAATCACTACCCGAGCGGCATCATAAACTCTTGCCCATGAATGAAGAGGCTATTCTGCGGGGCATGGAGATTGTGCAGCAGGAACAGCAGGCGGAATAATTATTTCTTCCCGAAAGGCCACCAGCTCCATTTCTTTTTGCCGGTCTCCGGCTTGCCGGTTTTGCCCTGTGTTGCAGCCGGCTTATCTCCAGCCTGTTTCGATGCTGTGTTTTGTGGGTTCGATGATTTTCGCACCACCACTCTTTTTTGAACATCGCCGGTGATAGCGGCCTCCTTGTTTTGCCTGTTTTGTGCACGGGGAGCTCTTTGTTCCGGTTGTTGTCTCTTTTCTCTTTGTTTTCCGGGCGTACCTTGTTTTCCGGGCGTACCTTGTTTTTCCGGAGCCCGTTTTTCTCCTGAAGTTTTTTGTTCCCGGGGTTTGTCGGAAGCCTGCGAAGTTACAGTGGTCTGTGAAGTTCCCCGGGCCTGTGAAACGCCTTGTTCCCCGGCTTCTCTCTGCCTGTGTGGTTTTCCCTGTCCCCGGTTTTCCCGTGGTTCCCCGGCCTCGCTCCGATGCTGTTCTTTATGGGCTTTCCGGTTATCTCCGGCTTCATCGGGGCTTTGTGGGGTTCTTTTTTTCCGGTTTCCGGACTGTACCCCTGCGTCCAAATGGGTAGTCTTTGTTTCTGCACTTTCGGATTTCCCCGGTCTCTCCGTTTTTTCAACTCTTCCGGATTGTTTTCCCTCCTTCTTTTTCCCGCCCTTCGCAGAACGGTTGGAGCCCCCGCGTTGACCGCTCTCGCGGGTCGGGTTGTATGCAGGCGCTTCCCCCAGCTCCGCCGGCACCGGGATCCTGTGAATCTCTTTTTGAAGAAATTTTTCTATCAGCGAGAAACGGTACTGTTCCGAGGGTGAGACAAACGTGATGGCCATGCCCGAGTCGCCCGCACGTGCAGTACGGCCGATACGGTGTACGTAGTCTTCGGCATCATACGGCACATCATAATTAATCACCAGCGTGATGTCGTCAATATCAATCCCCCGTGCCACAATGTCGGTAGCCACCAGGATATCTACCCTTTCGTTCCTGAACTCATGCATCACATGATCCCGTTGCGCCTGATCAAGGTCGGAGTGCATCTCACCCGCCGACAGTCCCATTTTGTGCAGTGTCCTGGCAATATCCTTCACCTTCTGTTTTGAACCGGAGAAAAGGATCACCTTGTTTGGTTTCCTCTCCGTAAAGAGATGCTTCAGGATACCCAGCTTCTGGTTATCGTAACAGAGGTAGGCCGACTGCAGAATGGTCTCCGGGGGACGGGCAATGGCAATGGATATCTCTTCGGGATTGCGCAGGATGGTTTTTGCCAGCTGCTGTATCTTGGGCGGCATGGTGGCCGAGAACATGATTGTCTGACGTTCTTTCGGCAATAGCTTTTCTATCTTCATAATATCGTCATAGAAGCCCATGTCGAGCATCCTGTCCGCCTCATCAAGAATAAAATACTTCACACCGGAAAAATCGATGTTATACAGGTTGATGTGCGACAGCAGCCTCCCGGGGGTGGCGATCACCACATCGGCACCGCTCAGCAGTCCTCTTTTCTGTACGTCCCATGCATCGCCGTCGTTTCCGCCGTATACCGCCACCGAAGAGAAGGGGGTGAAGTATGAAAAACCTTCCATATGTTGGTCTATCTGTTGTGCCAGTTCGCGTGTGGGAGCCATGATGATGGCGTTCACCTTGTTTTCGGCGTGTGGTTCCGTCTGCAGGTTATTCAGTAGTGGCAGTAAAAAGGCTGCAGTCTTTCCGGTACCGGTCTGGGCACAGGCAATCACATCCTTCTTCTCCAGGATCACCGGGATCGCCAGTTCCTGCACAGGTGTTGTTTCTGTAAAATTCATTGCCTCCAGGCCTTCCTGGAGGGCATCGCAAAGTGAAAGTTCGGTAAATTGCATCTTTAAATCCTTATTTGTACAAAGATACGACGAATAATTGATTTTCTGCAGCCACTCACAAAATTATCCGGGTGTAATGTTTTTCTTTCCGAAAATAGTTTTACCTTTGCACGCGCATTCGGGGATGATTCAGATATCCTTCACACAGATTTGTTGAAGGGAGAGACAGATGTTTTTCAGGGAGAGATGGCAGAGTGGTCGATCGCGGCGGTCTTGAAAACCGTTGAAGTGCGAGCTTCCGGGGGTTCGAATCCCTCTCTCTCCGCCAGAAGAAAAAAATGAGTTGCTGTATGCCATCTATATCTAAGATATAGATGAAAATTTATGCAGAACCAAAGAGCTGAGAATCAAGAGCCAAGAGCCAAGACTGTGATAGAATCAGCGGATGAACTTAAAGTCATCGTAATCGCCGCTGTGTCGCTTGTCAAAAAGCTCCGTATAGGTAATATTATAAGTTCGAGGAAGTTTACCGTTTACAATAAAGCTCATTCCAAACATTTGCTTTACACCGGAATGTGTATGCGCCTGAATGTTATTTTTTACAAGTAATGCCGATACTGCATAATAACAGGCATAATATAAGCGGTTTACGGCTGCATTGTAATGATCTTTTTCGAGCATATCCACTGCTTCCTGAACAGTGTCTTTTGCCCGTTCCAAGCGGTACGCCACAAGTGCGGTTATCATTTCTTCCGTTAGCTCTTCTCTCATAACACAATTCCTTCGTTCATTACGTTCAGATAAAAAGGTGTTTTGAACGGGCGATTTTCCCATTTCGTCTTAGGAAGAATGATGGAGCTTATTATAACGCCTGTTTCCAATGACAAATCGCTTAACCGACCGATAATTTTTTGACTAATTTGTATGAATACAAAATGCTGCATATAATGGTACCGATTTTATCCCATTCTCAAATCCGAAATTCTTCTTAGATAAGCGGATACCGTAGGAGCATTTATACTTTTTCATAAATATTCCCATGCTTTTGGAGCGAACTTGTGTACCGCTTTTTACTTCAACAGGGATCAAATCAGCCCCTTTTTGGATGACAAAGTCAACCTCGGCGGTATTGTCGTTTTTTCAATAGAATAATGGTATTAAATTTGCGGTGAATGCTTGTGCTACATAGTTTTCCGCGATCGCTCCCATGAACGGGGTATCTGTTTTAACGCTCTCTCACAAGCCTGAATTTCATCCAAAATAATCGGCGTTTTTCCCGGAATAATGCGCTTTGAATGAATTGTTTCCAAGTATTGAATGATGGGTGTCGGTGTGATATTCACCTCGAATTGTTCCAATAAGGGTTTATCAGTTTCGAGATTGACTATAATATAATTATCAAATTCCCGCTTTCCAAACTCCTGTAAAATATAAGTCTTCCCAACCTGACGCGCTCCGTTGACAATCAATGGCATTCGACCCGGTTTATTTTTCCATTCAACTAAACTGTTGTAGATTTTTCTTTTCATAAGTGCCTAATTTTATGCAAATATATAGTTATCTGTGGAAAAATAGTAATTAAATATATTAAATCATAGATAAAAATGGGATTCATATTTTACTTCACCGCACAAAATTATTATTTTTTGTTGATTTATTCGCTTATATTTTAGGAAAATGGATTGTTACAGGATGATGGCCACAGCTCAACCCGCAAATGTGACCAGCCAAACTGGCCGGAAGCGGATGATCAGCCGTAAGCATGATTTTTCAGCAGTTGCCTTGCAACAGGTTGTCTCATTTGGGATAAGGCGAAAAAAAGTGATTGAATAATCGATCTAAAGCTATGTAATTCAAAAAAATGAAGGTATATTTGCCCCTATGAACCGCAAGATCATCCATGTAGATATGGACGCCTTTTATGCCTCCATCGAACAACGCGATAATCCCGATTATCGCGGGAAGCCTGTCGCTGTGGGCTATGAAGGCAAACGGGGCGTGGTGGCCGCCGCCAGCTATGAGGCCCGGAAGTATGGCATTCACTCCGCCATGCCCTCCGTCACGGCGCTGCGCAAGTGTCCCCAGCTGATCTTTGTCATGCCGCGGTTCGATCATTACCGCAATGTCTCCAACCAGATCATGCAGATCTTCTTTGAGTATACCGATAAAGTTGAGCCGCTCTCACTCGACGAGGCTTTCCTCGATGTCACCGTCAACCGCAAGGGAAACCGTTCCGCCACAATCATTGCCAAAGAGATTAAGCAGAAGATCCTGAACCGCACCCGCCTCACCGCCTCGGCCGGCGTCTCCTGCAATAAGTTCCTCGCCAAGATCGCCTCCGATTACAAGAAACCGAACGGACTCTTTGTCATTGAACCCGGCGATGCGGAGGCTTTCGTTGAGAAACTTCCTGTGGACAAGTTCTTCGGGGTGGGGAAGGTCACAGCCGCCCGGATGGCGGAGCTGGGCATCCAGACGGGGAAGGATCTGAAGCAGTGGGAGGAGATCGACCTGGTGCGTGAGTTCGGAAAGGCGGGCATTGCCTACTACCGGTTTGCGCGCGGCATCGATGACCGCGAGGTGGAATCGGAGCGGGTGCGTAAGTCGCTCGGCGCTGAGGAGACTTATGCTGACGACCTGGGGGAGATGGTCGATATCCTGGCGGCGCTCGACCAGCTGGCATTGGAGGTGTACCGTCGTGCGGAGAAGAAGAAGTTCATGGCGCGGACGCTGACGCTCAAGATCAAATATGCTGATTTCACGGTGATCACCCGCAGCCGCACCGTGGGGCATTACATCCGGTCACAGGAAGAGATGTTTGATATCGGCAAGGAGCTGCTGTTGCAGGTGGACGACTTTCAGGAACAAAAGATCCGCCTGATGGGCCTCACGCTCAGGAACGCCGATGCCGGAAATGGGCTGGTACCTGTGGAAGGTATCCAGCTATCGTTTGACTTTGAGGATTAAAAGGAGGAGTACATTGTAAATTTGCTAATGACAGTCCCCTCGGAAAAGTCATTTTTGATTTTTTGACCATCGAATTGACTGAAAATAAGTGTCTGCGCACTCATCACGGGAGATGATTCGGAAAGAGCATCACAGGATAAAATTTTCCGGGTTCTTAGCCTGTATACCCTGGTAGTGTGCCTTGATCTTCACGATGTCGCTCCGGTAGTTGCCGGTCGGGTAGAAGAGGTCGAGCACCCTGGCCTCTTTCCTGCCGTAGTCGAGGCCAATCAGAATGATGGGCACCTTCGCTTTCATGGCGATAAAATAGAAGCCTTTCTTCCATTCTTTCACCGGCTTGCGGGTACCCTCGGGCGTGATGCCGAGGTGCATCCACTCGCGCGTTTGAAACTCCCGTGCCAGTATATCCGTCAGCGAACCGCTTTTCCCCCTTTTCACCGGTATCCCTCCGATACTGCTGAAGAAGAGGTTGAAGGGAAAGAAGAACCACTCTGCCTTGATCAGGAAGTTGGCCTGGCGCCCCAGTGAGTTGTAGGCCAGCTTGCCTATCACGAAGTCCCAGTTGCTGGTATGCGGCGCTACCGCCATCACACACTTGGGCACAACCGGATATTCGTTGATCACCTTCCATCCGAAGATCTTGTTTAAAATGAATTTGCTAAAATTGGCCATTCTTTTTTGTATAAAGTTTAGCGTGTAAACTTCTCCAGTTCTAACGTTAACCGTTCCCAATTGTTCATGATGCGATCCAGTTTTGCTTTGGCTTCCAGGTACTTTTGCAGTAACGCAGTGTTCGATGCCCCATCCGGCGTGGACAGTTCCTTCTCCGTGGCTGCCATCTCTGCCTCGAGCGTTGCAATCTTATGTTCCGCCTCTTCAATCTGTTTCTCCAGCCTGCGCTGCTGACGGTTCAGCTCTTTCTGTTCCTGATACGAAAGCTTATTTTCCGTGGGCTGCACCGGCCGCAATTCCTGATTTCTGGGCTCCTTCTGTTCTTTTTTCGATGAAGAGGAGGCATCCTTTATCACAGCCGGTGATTTTGAGAGTTCCAGCTGTTGCAGGTTATCCAGTTTCTTTGCCGACAGATAGTCGTAGATGCCGCCCAGGTGTTCCGTCACCTTGCCGCCGCCGAACTCGTACACCTTACCCACCAGCCCGTCGAGGAAGTCACGGTCGTGCGAGACAATGATCGCGGTGCCGTCGAACTCACCGATTGCCTTCTTCAGCACATCCTTCGATGCCAGGTCGAGGTGGTTCGTCGGCTCATCCAGGATCAGCAGGTTAACCGGTTCCAGCAGCAGCCGGATCATAGCCAGGCGGCTTCGTTCGCCCCCCGAGAGCACCTTCACCTTCTTCTCCGATGCTTCGCCGCCGAACATGAAAGCACCCAGGATATCGCGTATCTTCGTGCGGATGTCGCCCACCGCCACATTGTCGATCGTCTCGAACACGGTCAGGTTCTCATCCAGCAGCTGTGCCTGGTTCTGGGCAAAATAGCCGATCTTCACGTTGTGCCCCAGCGTCAGCCTGCCGCCGTGGTCAATCTCCTGCATGATACATTTTACCAGTGTCGACTTTCCTTCGCCGTTCTTACCCACGAAGGCAATCTTCTCGCCCCGTTCAATGGTGAGCGTCACATTCTCAAAGACAAGATGGTCGCCATACCGCTTCTCCACCTCCTCCATGATCACAGGATAGGAACCCGACCGTGGCGCCGGCGGAAACTTCAGGTTGAGGCGCGAGGTATCCACCTCGTCCACCTCAATGCGGTCAATCTTCTCCAGTTGCTTGATGCGCGACTGCACCTGATTCGATTTGGTAGCCTTATACCGAAACCGCTCAATAAAATCCTCGGTTTCCTTTATCTGTTTCTGCTGATTCTCATATGCCCTGAGTTGTTGCTCACGGCGTTCCTGGCGCAGTTTCACATATTTGGAATAGTTCACCTTGTAATCATGGATGCTGCCGAGCAGTATCTCCATGGTGCGGTTGGTGACCGCATCCAGGAAGGCGCGGTCGTGCGATACCAGCATCACCGCGTTGGCATGCGTGGCCAGGAAGTTCTCCAGCCACTGGATCGACTCAATATCGAGGTGGTTCGTCGGCTCATCGAGCAGCAGCACATCGGGAGCCTGCAGCAGAATCTTTGCCAGCTCAATGCGCATGCGCCAGCCCCCGCTGAACTCGCGGGTAGGACGATCGAAGTCGCTGCGCAGGAAGCCCAGCCCCGTCAACGTCTTCTCCACCTCTGCCTCAAAGTTGTGGATGCCCGACATCTGCAACAGCTCCTGCAGGTCCGTCGCCCGCTCAATGATGCTATGGTAAGCCTCCGACTCGTAGTCGGTGCGCACCGTCATCTCCGTGTGCAGCTCCTCCAGCTCCCGTTCCATCTTCTGCAGATGGTCGAAAGCCATCGACGCCTCCTCCTTCACGGTGCGGCTGTCGCTCAGCTTCATCTGTTGCGGCAGGTAGCCCACGGAGACCTCTTTTGGAAAGGAGATGGTGCCGTGTGTGGGTTGCTGCAGGCCGGCAATGATCTTGAGCAGGGTCGATTTGCCGGCGCCGTTCTTGCCCACCAGCGCCACGCGTTCATTTTTATTCAGTACGAACGATATCCGGTCGAGCAGGGTAAATCCCCCGAATTCAACAGTGATATTTTCGATAGAGATCATTTCTTGACATTTTGTGCATGCAAAGGAAACGCTTTTTGAGCGACTATGAAAATATATTTCCACGAAATCAGGAAATGAAATCGGGAATATGAGTACAGGAATTCAGGAAGCAAACATCCGGCATTCAAAATCAAACATGAGGCGTATAAGGAAGTTCCATGAAATAAACCGGGATAATTCTGAAGAAAAAAGGTCAGACATCATAATAAATCGGGCGGGAATGGTTAAATCGGAAAATTTTGATTACTTTTGTACACGATAACATCTTGTGTGTTGGTTCTGCTCAACCGGTTCTTCCCCACCATTTGTTAATTTCGGACCGTTTTAAGCAAATACAGGTACCTCATCATCCGTGATCTGTGCCGATGCGGAAAACGGGGTAATTATCAACAACCGCTGCCCCGGCGAGGTGCAGCATAAACAAATTAAATGACATTTAAAGAATTAACATTGATCGAGCCTATATTGAAGGCGCTCGACGAAAAAGGATATACCACTCCCACACCCATCCAACAACAAGCCATCCTCCCGGCACTACGCAACCGCGATATCCTGGGACTGGCACAAACCGGCACAGGAAAGACTGCCGCCTTCGCACTCCCCATCATTCAGCAATTGTATCTCGATAAAAGCCATGGAAAAAGAAGAGAGATCAAAGCATTGATCCTTACGCCCACCCGTGAGCTGGCCATTCAGATCGACGACAGTCTGCGGGAGTACACCACCTACACCGGCATCCGTCACACCGTGATCTATGGCGGAGTGAAACAACAGGCGCAGGTCAGTTCACTGAAGAACGGTGTAGATATTCTGGTTGCCACGCCTGGCCGTTTGCTCGATCTGATCAACCAGCGTTATGTCAGTCTTCATGCCATCCGTCATTTTGTGCTGGATGAAGCCGACCGGATGCTCGATATGGGATTCATCCACGATATCAAGCGACTGCTGCCGCTGCTGCCCCGGGAGAAACAAACGCTCTTCTTCTCGGCCACCATGCCCTCATCCATCGCTTCGCTCTCACGTTCCATCCTGCATGACCCGGTGAGGGTAGAGGTCGATCCCACCTCCTCCGTGGTTGACACCATCGAACAATATATCTATTTTGTGGAGAAGCCGGAGAAAAAAGATCTGCTGATCGACCTGCTGAAAAAGGACAAACGCAAATCGGTGCTGGTCTTTTCACGTACCAAGCATGGAGCCGATAAGATTGCCCGGTCGCTGAGCAAAGCCGGCATCGGCAGTGAGGCAATACACGGCAACAAATCACAGAATGCCCGCCAGCGCGCGCTCACCAATTTTAAATCGCACGAAACAAGGGTTCTGATCGCCACTGATATTGCTGCCCGTGGCATCGATATTGATCAGCTGGACTTGGTGATTAACTATGATTTGCCGGATGTGGCAGAAACCTACGTACACCGTATCGGCCGTACCGGAAGAGCCGGTAACAGCGGCACGGCGCTCACCTTCTGCGCCCAGGATGAACAGCCGATGCTGAAGGATATCCAGAAACTGACCGGCAGGACGCTGAGAAAAGCGAATTGAAGCCGCACAAACTTTGAAACTTGAACCCACTTGAAAAGTCGTTTTTCAAGAAAAATAGACACTGATTGTCAGGTGTTTATGGTTGTGAAACACCAATTTTTGGACTTTTTAAAGCAGGCACAAACTTTGAAACTTTGAAACTTCGCAACTTTGAAACGTACAAACGTACAAACGTATAAACGTACAAACGTATAAACGTACAAACGAACAAACGTACAAACGTACAAACGAACAAACGTACAAACGTACAAACGTACAAACGTACAAACGTACAAACGTACAAACGTACAAACTTTGAAACATCCAAACTTCGCAACTTCGAAACGACAAAATACATAACAATATAAATATCCAATTTATAAACTATATACATTTAAATGGCCAGATCAAATTCATTTCACAAAAAAGAGATCGAAAAGAGTAAGCAACAGAAGAAAAAAGAGAAACTACAGCGCAAGGAAGAGCGCAAGCAGCAGGGCACCAGCTCCTTTGAGGATATGATTGCCTATGTGGATGCCAATGGTGTAATCGTTGATGAGCCGCCCATACACACCCGGAAAGATGAGATCGCTATGGAGGATATCGAAGTTTCCATACCCCGTTCAGAGGAGGTTGAAGAAGTAAGTGAGCCCACCGGCAGGGTCGACTTTTACGATGAGGGACGTGGTTTCGGCTTCATCAAGGAGAAAGGCAGTGTCAACAAGTACTTTTTTCACAAGAGCAATGCCGAGCCCGGTATTCAGGAAGACCATATGGTCACCTTCCGGCTGGAACGCGGTCCCAAGGGAATGAATGCCGTGGATGTGAAGGTCATCCGATAAGTGAAACAAAAAACTGGTGTATGCGGCAGCTGTTCAAACAGACGCTTTTTTGCTGATTTCTTCCCGAACTTCGTTTGGAGAGATACTTTTCTGATCACCCGACCGCATGTTCTTCAGCGTGATCTTTCCCTCCTTCATCTCGTTCTCCCCCACCATCGCCACAAAGGGAATACGGTTGCTGTCGGCATAGGAAAGTTGTTTTTTCATCTTTGCCGCCTCGGGATAGAGTTCGCAGCAGATGCCCTTGCGTCGTAATTGCGTGATCACAGGCAGCAGGTAATCCGCCTCCCGCTCACCGAAGTTGACGAAGAGCAGGTCGGTGCTGTGTGCAAAGCTCTCCGGAAAGAGATTCAGCTGAGTGAGCACATCGTAGATGCGGTCCGCTCCGAAGGAGATACCCACACCCGACACGCCGGGCAGGCCGAAGATGCCCGTCAGGTTATCATACCTGCCGCCACCGGTGATGCTTCCCATCTCCGCATCCAGCGCCTTCACCTCAATGATGGTGCCCGTGTAGTAGTTGAGTCCGCGGGCCAGTGTCAGATCGAGCATCATCTCGTTCTTCAGCGCTAGCATGTTTGTTTTATCAAAGATATATCCCATCTCATCCACCCCCTTCAGACCGGTTTCTGAGGCAGCAAGCAGCCCCTTCTGGAATTCCAGTTTTTCGCGGGTGGTACCGCTGAGCAGCAGGATTGGCTGCAGCCTGTCGATGGTCGCCTGTGTGATCCCTTTCGATGCCAGCTCGTCGTTCACCTTCTCCGCCCCGACCTTGTCGAGCTTGTCGATGGCCACGGTGATGTCGGTGATCTTGTCCGCCTCACCGATGATCTCAGCGATGCCGGAAAGGATCTTGCGGTTGTTCAGCTTCAACAATACGCGGATACCCAGGCGGGAGAACACCTCATCCATGATTTGCACCAGCTCCACCTCGTTCAGCAGTGAGTCGGAGCCCACAATATCGGCATCACACTGGAAGAACTCACGGTAGCGTCCCTTCTGGGGACGGTCGGCCCGCCATACGGGCTGAATCTGGAAACGTTTGAAGGGGAAGGTAATCTCGTTGCGGTGCATCACCACGTAGCGGGCAAAGGGGACGGTCAGGTCGTAGCGCAGCCCCTTCTCCGATATCCTGTTGGCCGTCTTCACGGAGTTGCCCTCCACGATATCCTCCGGGGTCATATCACCAAGAAAGTGTCCCGAATTCAGAATTTTAAAGAGCAGCTTGTCTCCCTCCTCGCCATACTTGCCCATCAGTGTGGAGAGGTTCTCCATCGCCGGTGTCTCAATCTGCCGGAAGCCGTAGAGGCGGAACACCTCTTTGATTGTATCGAAAATATAGTTGCGCTTCGCCATCTCCCCGGGTGAGAAGTCGCGCGTACCTTTGGGTATCGAGGGTTTCTGCATCGTTATTTTTCTTTTTGGATGCAAAGTTAATTAAAATTCAGCATTCAGCAGTCAGCACTCAGCCTTGAAGAATTGATTTTCTGAGGCATCATCTTATTGTCGGGGTACCCGATCGCTGCAACAGGCGTTATCTGATAAGCTGTTTGAGCGGAGCGAGTTTTTATCAGATAGCCTGTAAAGCGGAAACGGGTGGGCAAATAAGATGGAGTCGAAAGAAAACAATTAAACTTTCCGTAAATTACAACAGGTTGCTCGCCAGTTCGGAGAGTTCACTGCGTTCCCCCTTCACCAGGTTCACATGGCCGAAGATGTTCTGTCCCCGCATCTTATCGATCATGTAGGCCAGTCCGTTCGACTGCATGTCGAGGTAGGGTGAGTCTATCTGTTGCAGGTCGCCCGTGAACACCATCTTGGTGCCTTCGCCGGCACGGGTGATGATGGTCTTCACCTCGTGCGGGGTGAGGTTTTGCGCTTCGTCGATGATGCAGAACGTTTCGGTGAGGCTTCGTCCGCGGATGAACGCCAGCGCCTCAATCTCCAGCTGCCCTGATTTTTGCATCTCTTCAATCGCCCGCAGGTCGGCGCTGTTCTGCCCCAGGTGCTGCTTGATCACGTTCAGGTTGTCGAACAGCGGCTGCATGTAGGGTGCAATCTTTTGTTTTTCATCCCCCGGCAGGTATCCCAGATCCTTGTTCGACAATGACACAATGGGCCGTGCCAGCAGTATCTGGCTGTAGATCTTGTTCTGCCTGAGCGCCGACGCCAGCGCCAGCAGCGTCTTTCCCGTGCCCGCCTTGCCGGTGAGTCCCACCAGCTTGACTTCCGGGTCGTTCAGCACCTCAAAGGCGAAGGTCTGCTCCGCGTTTCGCGGCTGGATGCCGAAGCTGGTATCCTTATCCACCTTTTTCACCTTCTGTGTGAAGGGGTTGTAGCGGGCCAGCACGCTGTTGCGTTCACTCTTCATGATAAAGCACTGATTAGGTTCAGGCTGTATCTCGAAGGTGAACTCCTCCAGCTCCACGCCTGCCGGCTGTGCATAGAGCCTGTCGATCAGCTCCGGGTCGATCCCCTCGATAACCAGCTCGCCCTGCTCGAAGACATCGATGTTGGTCACCTTATCATTGATGTAGTCCTCTGCCAGCATGCCCAGCGATCGTGCTTTCATGCGCAGGTTGATATCTTTCGATACCAGAATGGTCTTCATCTCCGGATGCTTCTCCGCCACATCCGCCACCACCGTAAGGATGCGGTTGTCGGGTATCTTTTCCGGAAAAGCATCGTTGATGCGTTTGTTGTCGCGCGATCCGTTTACGATATATAGTTTTCCCTTGCCCACGCCCAGGTCGGCTCCATTGGTGAAAAGATCGTCGTCGGTGATCAGGTCCAGCTCCCGCACGAAGGCACGGGCGTTGAAGTTGATCTGGTCACTCCCTTTCTTGAATTTATCCAGTTCCTCCAGCACCATAAAGGGAAGATAGATATCGTTCTCCTCAAAATTGTCCAGGCAGTTATAGTCGTGCAGGATCACGTTGGTGTCGAGAATAAAGTTTTTTTTGACTCCCGCCGTGTTGCTTTTGCGGCGTTTGGGAGCGGTTGTTTGTGTTGTCTTTGGTGTAGTGGTTTTTTTCGTTTTTTCACCGGTCTTTTCAGATGTTGCCATGTCGATGTATTTTAAGTTTTCAGTTTTCAGAATTCAGTTGTCAGAACTCATCACTTTTGCCGCTGCCTGCTGAAATATTCATGTTAAAAGCTGACAGCCGACTACTGGCAGCTGATTTATAAAAAATATGTATCTTTGTTGCCAGTTTGGTTTCCACAAAAGTAAAGAAATTTTTATGAAGAAAGCCCTTATAACCTTTTTTTCTGTACACCTTTTTACCCGCTGAAAGTGAGGGAAAAAGGTGTTTTTTGTCTTTTTTCGTTTTTTTTGATCGATTTTTCTCAAAAATATTTTGCAGCAAATATTTTATGTCTATCTTTGTTCCGCAAAAGTATTTTTTTAGTGGCCGTTATTTAGTTACTTCACGTTTGTTAAGTTATTTTCTAACTCCTCTTATCGAAGAACTTCTGCAGAATTTACTTATTATTTTTATTTTAATTATTTTACATGAACATTTTTGTAGCTGGCTTAAGTTATCAGATTACTGATGCCGATTTAAAAGAACTGTTTGAGGAGTATGGTGAAGTATCCTCAGCAAAAATCATTACTGACCGAGACAGCCGTCGCTCTAAAGGGTACGGTTTTGTAGAGATGTCCAACGATGAAGAAGGACAACATGCCATTGAAGAACTCATCGATGCGGAATACGACGGACGTACACTCTCCGTATCTGTAGCTCGTCCACGTACGGAAGGCGAACGTGCTCCAAGAAGCAACAGCCGTGGTGGCGGAGGTTACGGTAACCGTGACAGAAACAGGTATTAATTGAATTCGGAAAAGATTCAAAAAGTTAAACTGCATCCGCGTGATGCAGTTTTTTTTTGTCCTGTACCCGAACAAGCCATTTTTTTACTACCTTTACCCGCTCAATTTTTCACCCATTCGTATGCCCGTTATTCTCTCCATTGAAACTGCTACTCCAGTCTGCTCCTGTGCACTGTCGCGCGATGGTGAGCTGCTCCTTACCCGCGAAGACTTCCGGGGTCAGTCGCACGCATCCCTGCTGGGACTCTTTGTACATGAGCTCATGACATTTGTCCGCGAGCAAAAACTCACATTGGATGCCGTTGCCGTGAGCAGTGGTCCCGGTTCCTACACGGGACTGCGTATCGGCGTCTCGGAAGCAAAGGGACTCAGCTACGGGCTGGGTATTCCCTTGATCGCTTTGCCCACACCGCTCATCATGGCTTCAATGATCCGTGGGAGCGTAGCTGAGGAAGCATTGCTTTGTCCGATGATCGATGCCCGGCGCATGGAGGTCTACGCCACCTTTTTCAATCATTCGCTGCAGAGCCTGCGCGCCACCTCGGCCGATATCGTGGAAGAGGGGAGCTACGCCGATTTGCTGGCCGTAAACAAGGTGGTGTTCTTCGGCAACGGTGCGGAGAAGTGCAAGTCGCATCTTACCCATCCCAATGCTCTTTTTATCGACGATGTATATCCGCTGGCATCGGGTATGATCCCGCTCGCCAGGGAGGCTTTTGCTGCCGGTGACTTTGTGGACAGCGCCTATTTTGAACCTTTTTATCTGAAAGAGTTTGTGGCTACCGTGCCCAAAAATAAAATCATTGTGTAGTCTCAGGGAGCCAGGCGGTGTTTGCTCCAACCCTCCTCCGTCTTATAATAAACGATGCGGTCGTGAAGCCGATCGGGTCGTCCCTGCCAGAACTCCACCACCGTTGGCCTGATAAGGAAGCCGCCCCAGTGGCCCGGACGGGGGATGCTCTTTCCGGCAAACCGTTGTTTCGTCTCCCGCTGCAGTTGTTCAATCTCGGTGCGGTCCTTCACCATCTTACTCTGGGGCGATGTCCATGCGCCGATCTTTGCATTCTCGGGGCGTGCATCGAAGTAGGCATCCGACTCCTCAGCCGGAAGCTTTTCCACACGCCCTTCCACACGCACCTGCCGTGCCATGTCGTGCCAGTCGAACACCACTGCCGCCTGGGGATTGATCAGCAGCTCCCCCCCCTTGCGACTCAGGTAATTGGTGAAGAACACGAACCCTTCAATATTCACCTCCTTCAACAGCACCACCCGTGCCGACGGCTTTCCGTCGGTCGTTGCCGTAGCCAATGTCATGGCATTGGGTTCCTTCATGCCGAAAGTGATTGCATCATACATCCATTCTGTGAATGTCTCCAGGGGATCAGCCGCCATCAGCTGCTCTTCCAGCGGTCCTGCATCATACTCCTGTCGCATCTTGCTTAATTCGTCCATACACTGTGATTTTTTTTTGATCCCTTTTCTCCGTCCTTTGGCACTGTTTCGTTGGGTACCGGTAGTGACCGTACTGGAGCGGAACCACATACAGTGCAAATATAGCGGTCGGCGGGTAAACTCTCCCAACGGGAGGTCGTTAATAATGCGTAAAATATTTTGCCGTAAAAACAGAGAGAATGTTTTCAGAGTGATCCATTTTTCTTATCTTCGCACATCGGATATCTTGCGTGAATGGGATGATGGGGTTGTCCGGGCAATGCAGCATTATGTGGTGACCGACTTACAATAAGCATGCCGACAGATAAAGCAGATGATTAAAGCAAAAAATATTACAAAGAGCTTTGGCTCCCTCCAGGTGCTGAAAGGCATCGATCTGGAGGTAGAGAAGGGAGAAATTGTCTCCATTGTGGGACCCAGTGGTGCCGGCAAGACCACGCTGTTGATGATCCTGGGTACGCTGGAAAAAGCCGATTCGGGCAGTGTCAACATCGATGGTCATGCGGTGAACAGGCTGATTGAGAAGAAGATGTCCGATTTTCGGAATAAAAATATCGGCTTCGTATTTCAGTTTCACCAACTGCTGCCCGAGTTCACGGCGCTGGAGAACGTGATGATTCCCGCGCTCATCGGCAGGGTGAAACACTCCGATGCGGAAGGGAAGGCACGTGAGCTGCTGCAGATGATGGGTCTTGCGGCACGCACCGATCATAAGCCTGCAGAACTGTCGGGCGGTGAGAAGCAGCGTGTGGCGGTGGCCCGGGCGCTGATCAACGATCCCCTGGTGGTGTTCGCCGATGAACCGTCGGGCAGCCTCGACACCGACAACAAGGAAGAACTGCACAACCTCTTCTTCGAACTGCGTGATAAACTCAACCAGACCTTTGTCATCGTCACCCACGACGAGCATCTGGCGTCACTCACCGACAGAATCATCCATATGAGGGACGGAGTGATAATCAGTAGTCAGTAATCTGTACTTAGGAATTAGAACAAACTGAACACTGAGAACTGAATCCTGAGAACTGAATCCTGAGAACTGAACACTGAGAACTGAATCCTTACAACTAAATTCTGAGAACTAAATTCTGACAACTGAATCCTGAGAACTGAATCCTGACAACTGAATACTGAGAACTGAATACTGACAACTGAACACTGAGAACTAAATCCTGACAACATACAATATGAAGAGAAACATACTATTTATGGCAATTTTACTAAGTGGTCTGCTCTCCTGCAACCAGGCAACAAAAGGACCGGATAAAAATAAAAACGACAAGGAACTGAGTGATATCATCGGCAAAGCCACTCCCACCATAGAGAACGACCTCATGACGCCCGAGGTGCTGTACAGCTTCGGCAGGGTGGGGAACGTAATGGTGTCGCCCGATAAATCTCACCTTCTCTACCCGGTCACTTACGTGAGCATCTCACGGAATAAGACCAATGCTGAGCTCTTCATCATGAAGAGCGACGGCTCTGAAAAGAAACAGCTTACCGTCACCAACACGCAGGAAAGCAACCCTCAGTGGATAGAAGGTGGAAAGAAGATTGCCTTCCTGAGCAACGAAACCGGTACTTCCCAGATATGGACCATCAACCCCGACGGAGGAGGGCTGACGCAGGTATCGCACGTGGAGGAGGGTATCGATGGGTTCGCCTATGCGCCCGCCGGCACAAAGGTGCTGTTCGTAAGGCCAGTGAAGACCACTGTCACTGCCGGCGACCGTTACCCGGACCTGCCCGAAGCTTCGGGACGCGTGGTGGATGACCTGATGTACAAGCACTGGGATCACTGGGTGGAGAACGTACCGCATCCCTTTGTGGCGGATATCAACGGCAACACACTGACCAACATCAAGGACCTGCTTGAAGGGGAACCCTACGAATCACCCATGGCACCCTTCGGCGGCATGGAGCAGCTAGCCTGGAGCCCCGACAGCAAGATCATCGCCTACACCTCCCGCAAGAAAACAGGCAAGGAATATACCCTCTCCACCAACTCCGACATCTACTTTTATGACCTGGAGAGCGGACGCACCCGCAACATGACGGAGGGGATGCCGGGGTACGATGTTAACCCGCAGTTTTCACCCGACGGCACACGCCTTGCCTGGCAGAGCATGGAGCGCGACGGCTACGAGTCGGACAAAAACCGCCTGTTCGTGTTGGACCTTACCACCGGCGAGAAGAGCTATGTCACCGAAGACTTCGACTACAATACCGATGCCTTCACCTGGGGCAGCGACAACAAAACCATCTATATGGTGGCTCCTGTGGAAGGTACCACGCAAATCTACGCAGCAGATATCACCACGCGGCAGATCACGCCCGTCACCCGGGGCCCCTGCAACTATACCGCTGTAGCCGTGGGCAGCAACAACCTTATTGCCACTCGGCAGTCCCTGTCGCAACCTACCGAGATCTATGCGGTAGATATCGCTACGGGCGATGCCACCGAGCTGTCGTTCGAAAACAGGGAGATCCTTTCACAGCTTCGGATGGGCGAGGTGGAGGAACGCCGCATTGAGACCACCGACGGGAAGCAGATGCTTACCTGGGTGGTTTATCCTCCCGACTTCGACCCGGCAAAGAAATATCCCGCACTGCTCTATTGCGAGGGCGGGCCACAGAGCATGGTGAGTCAGTTCTGGTCCTACCGCTGGAACCTGCAGATGATGGCCGCCAACGGGTATATTGTGGTGGCCCCCAACCGGCGCGGCCTCCCCGGCTTCGGTCAGGAGTGGCTGGAGCAGATCAGCGGCGACTATGGCGGTCAGAATATGAAAGATTATCTCTCGGCCATCGATGCGCTGGCGAAAGAACCCTACGTGGATGAAAACAGGTTAGGCTGCACCGGCGCCAGCTACGGCGGCTTCTCGGTCTACTGGCTCGCGGGCAACCACGACGGGCGCTTCAAAGCATTCCTGTCGCACGCCGGCATCTTCAACCTCGAAGCACAGTACCTCGAGACTGAGGAGATGTGGTTCGCCAACTGGGACATGGGCGGCCCTTACTGGGATAAGACTAACGCTGTGGCGCAGCGTACCTACGAGAACTCTCCCCATCGTTTTGTAGCGAAGTGGGACACCCCCATTATGATCACCCACGGGGAGCTCGACTACCGCATCCTGGCATCGCAGGGCATGATGGCGTTCAACGCTGCACAGCTGCGCGGTATTCCGTCGCGCATGTTGGTGTTCCCCGATGAGAACCACTGGATCTTGAAGCCGCAGAATGGTGTGCTGTTTCAGCGCGAGTTCTTCCGCTGGTTCGACCAGTGGTTGAAGTAGGTGGTAGCCGGTGCACGTTTTTTACGGTAAATAGTAGAAAAATCTATGCAATTTATTTTGCGAGTTGGAAAATTTGCTTACCTTTGCACTCGCTATCGGAAGATGCGTTCAGGAGGGCAGAGACGCTCCGGCGCAGAGAAGATAGCAAATGACCAACAAACGGTGTGGTAGTTCAGCTGGTTAGAATACCTGCCTGTCACGCAGGGGGTCGCGGGTTCGAGTCCCGTCCATACCGCAGATAAATTATTGATAATCAACACAAAGCCCTATAAAACAACGTTTTACAGGGCTTTTTTTAGTGCCACAAAAACACTTAATAGGTACGAAAAAGCCAACTAAAAGCCATTAAATACACCAAAAACTTCTTTTGGCTACTAACTAGTTAGTAACTAAAAGATTTAAGATTAATTAACGGCTCCTCAGCTCAAATCGGAGCACTCAGTCAATAAACAACAGGCTGTCAGTGCTTGCGATGCCTTGATTCTCAGTTCAGGACATAAAAATAAACAACTCTTAATAGATTTAATGGTTATTGCTTACTTAACCCAATAGTAATGTGTAAAATACACGATAATATGCGCAAACTTAATTTTGGTTTTTTAAAATCACAGTAATTATAGAACTGTTATTTCGATAACGGATGCATCATCATCCAATTTTAAATTTGAGATAAATTCGCAAAGTCTTTTTTCGGTAATTGTTTGCTCATCCACATAATTATAAAATCCATCCGTACATATAACATAGCGGTCATCGGATTTTATCCGACAAGCAGTATGCGGTATTGTCTTTTCAAAATGTTTTCCGTTGATACATCGAGTTAAAATAGTTGGATACCCGGGCAAAACGTGATCTTGGGTTAGTTGAGTGATAGATTTGTCGCGTATCTGATAAATTCTCACATTACCTAACCAGCTAAAATACATATGATTGTCAACAAACAGGCAAACCGACACGGCACATCCCAATTTTGCGTGCAATTTATAAGTTTCACGCTCCACAATGGAATTGGCTTGCTCCATTGCCTGCGTTAAAATTAGCTTTTTATAGCCGTTGATGGGTATATTTTTCAAAATAGATGAAACAATTTCACGGACAACAAGCTCCGCAATTCTCGCTCCATATTCATAACCGCCCATACCGTCCAAGCTTCAAACTTTAAAATGAACAGTGCCGGCAAAGATGCCACACTAATCTCAAACTCACTATCAATGCTGAATGTTACGGCATCTTTTAGCACATAAGAAAATCCTTTTACCGACATTCCGATTTCTTCATCGGGTGGCCAGTAGATATAGCCGTCTTCTTTGGCTACTTTGCTGAATGGGACGATATCCAATTCATACACATCTTTGTAAAAGAAGCGCTGTTTTTGATGTTGTGATTTGACAAAGTCAGGCATGGATGATATCTCTCGTGTTATTTCCTCAAATCTGTCCCAATTGGGAATGGCTATGGCGATGTCTAAATCTCGCGTACGCCGCAAAGATTGTGATCTACTAAAATAGCGGATAAGAATATCGCGAGCCGTTGCTCCGATGACATAAAATTTAAGATTTTTTTCTTCAAAATATTTGCTGAGCGTATGTAACAGTTCTTTTAACAGCGGATTATTGAGGTTTTCACTTGATATATTGTAATTCATTTTCTAATATTATTTGTGCAGTTTCGATATTTCGGCTAATTCCACTTCCCATCAAATCTGCATAAATCAACAGCGGTGGAACTGTTTTTTGTACAGATGTGTTAACCCAAAACTTTTGATAAACAAATATTTCGCCATCGTCTTTGGGACGAAATCCTGCTTTTACCAATTCACCAACATTCCGGTTGGAATATATCGTGAAAATTTCCGGTAGCAAATACCCTGATTTAACGCTTGCACCCGGTTCTCCCCCCCAATGAGTTTCGGTTGGAAGTGTTATTTGGTTCCACGCTCTTTTAATATTCTCGTTTTTGAATGTCATTCTGTGTTTTAGTAGCTTCGGCTTCAACGTTTCATTGTAGCCAATTACCCATCGGTCTAAAAGCTGTTTTTTGTTTTTCAGTAATTTACCCCTTTCAGACAAAACTAAGAAATTGCTGTTTTCAAGTTCTTTCATAACGATATTTATGGATCCCAGCGACACATCCGTTACTTGCTGAATTTCCCGATAGGGCTGTTGTGTCAGTTTTGGGTTGTTCAATAATTCAAAAATTATTTTCAACCCGGCAACTTGAAATAATCGACCTTTCATTTTTTTGTCATTGGCAATACCGTTGTTGGCATTTCTTTTTCCTTCCACGTATAGCAAAACATCCTTTTCTCTAATATCACAGTTTCCGGCAGTATCTATATAATGAAACCCTTTTTCGACCAATTCCTTGGCTAAGGCTGGATAAATACTGCCCACAACAAACAGTATGGGCTTATCTGTATGTTTTTGCAGTTTCATTAGTTCTTTTTGGACGCTGCCGAAATTACTGCTTGTTACAGTGTTTTTACAGGTGTACAAAAATTCTATTCCTTTTATTCGGATAGTACCATCAAAACCGGAAACTATTTTCCTTTCAACAGCGATATTCTCATTGCCTATCATTGCTTCCAGGTACTCTAAGACCTTATTAATTATATTATTTCTCATAACCATGTTCATTTTATAGATGTGTTCACAAATAATGAACATGCAAATATAGTGAACAAAATTCAATATACAAGCAAATTCGTGTATTTTTGTTCATTTTACAGGCTTGTTCACAAATAATGAACAATGATAAATAGTGAACATCCTTGTTTAGTTTCGAACCCTCGGTACTTAAATTGTCCTATCCCTATACTGATCAGTAAATTAAATAGAATGTAAACACTGTTTATGAACGTACTGAATAAACTTTTAATAGTTGAAATCTTTTTTCATGGCAGTAACTCATTGAAATGTTCCTAAAACAACTCTTTTGGGTTCATCTTCAAAAACTCTTCGTATGGTATTCCTCCTGTTCCAACAAGTAATACTTTTTCAGGATGAAACCTTTCTGCAAATATCCCTATTCCTGCATTTTCGGCTTTCATTCCGCTTTTCACTTTAAGACCAATTATCTTATCACCTTTTTCCAGCACGAAGTCAACCTCGTAATTGGCTTCACGCCAATAATAGATATTATATCTTTTAGAAGGAGCGTAATTGAGCAAGTGTGCTCCAACAGAAGATTCAACCAGTCGTCCCCATAATTTTGGGTTAATGATTGCTCTTTCATAAGTATCATTACTTTGAGAAGTAATCAAAGCGTTGTTATATACCTGGAATTTGGGACTTGAACCTCGCTTACGAATTATATCTCCGGCATACTTGTCTAACCCCCCCAATAATCCACAATCCGATAGTAACTTTAAGTAATTCGCTAATGTAGTTGTATTGCCTGCATCTTGAAGTTGTCCTAGCATCTTGGTATAGGAAAGAATTTGACCGGAATACAGACACCCCAACTCAAACAACCTTTTCAGTAAAGCAGGCTTATCAACTCGTGTCAGCATTAAAATATCTTTGGAGATACTGGTTTCTATCAATGAATCCTTTATGTAGTTTTTCCACCGTTCTTCATCATTAATCAGCGAAGCAGATCCCGGATACCCACCAAAGTAAATGTATTGCTCTATACTCCAGCCAAAAGCCTCTTGCATTTCAGGATAAGACCAGTGCCCTAAATACAATGTTTCAAAT
>JBDKRY010000153.1:0-3715 GCA_039683155.1 Proteiniphilum sp. | reverse complement strand
GATATTTCCCTTGAACTAAAACGTAACGAGAAAATTATCAATTCGTTGGATATCACCATCAAGGAGAAGGTCATCAACGCGATTATGCTTTTTACACCCCGCGCTTCCGACTTGCGCCGTTTGATGGCCTATCATGATATGACGATATCCATGGAACGTGTGGGTGATCTCATTGAGAACATCAACGGTTTGTTACAGGAGATAGACTTCTCACTGAATGGATTCGAAAACTACAAAAAGCTGCTGGATAAGATGTTTGTGCAGACCGACAAGATGCTCAAGCATGCGGTGTTCTCCTTCGCCGGCCAAAGCAATGAGATGGCGTATGAAACCATCCACATGGATGATAAGGTAGACAAGCTGGATAAGAAGATAGAACGCAAACTGGCCGAGGGGTTTGGAAACGAGGTCCATAGCCCGCAGTCGCTCATCAACATCATGAACATCAACAGTATATCTTATTTCCTTGAACGCATAGGCGATAAGGCGGTAGATGTGGCCGAGTCGGCCGTCTACCTGATTGAAGGTAAAGACATCCGGCATACAAAGGTTCCGAAAGAAACACATCCTTAAAGAAATAAACCAGGCATTCATTTTTTGTACATTATGGAAGAAAGAATTTTAGTGGTGGACGACGAGAAAGACATCTGCGACATTCTTCAGTTCAATCTCGAAAATGAAGGATATATTGTGGATGTGGCCACATCGGGAGAGGAGGCATTACAAAAAATTACCGATGTGCATCAGCTTATTATCCTCGATGTAATGATGGGAGGCATGTCCGGTTTTAAAACGGCCGAGAAGCTGCGTAAAAATGAGAACTATGTGCCCATCATTTTTCTCACGGCCAAGAATACCGAGAACGATATGCTTACCGGTTTTTCACTGGGCGGTGATGATTATATTTCAAAGCCGTTTTCGGTGAAGGAGGTACTGGCGCGTGTGAAAGCTTTGCTGAAACGTACCTCGCTCATCAAGATGCCTGCCGAAACAAAATGGTCGTACAAAGGTCTTTTGATTGACATCCCGACCAACCGGGTTTCCATCGACGAGAAAGAGGTGTCGCTCACCAAGAAAGAGTTCGAGATTCTCTCGCTGATGGCACAGGCATCGCCCAATGTGCTCACCCGCTCTGAAATTCTCAACAGTGTGTGGGGTGACAATGAAGTTGTACTGGACCGAACGGTAGATGTGCACATCACGCGCCTGCGAAAGAAGCTGGGCGACTATGCCAATATCATTGTCAATCGTTCCGGGTTTGGATATTACCTGAACATAGAACCCAAAAGGGAAGAATGAAGAAAAAGATTACTTTCAAGAGACGTATTCTGGTTATTTTTTCTGTCATCATCGCTGCTTTTACGGTGGGTATCATCCTCTTTGAACAGCAGCAGGTGAAGAAAGAGCGTACGGCCAGCCTGGTACGTACACTCGATAATGATGCCGATATCATTCATCAATATTTGTTATTCAATAAAATACCTATCCAGGAGGGCGGTGACCGGCTGGAGGAGCTGCTGCAATATATGCAACCCGAGTTGCGGGTGACCATTCTCGACTGGCAGGGAAACGTGATGTACGACAACCGCGCCGATGTCAACAAGATGGAGAATCATCTGCAGCGGCCCGAAGTACAAAAGAGTATTGGCTTTGGTACGGGCACGCACATCCGTCTTTCCCAAACCAACAAGGTAAAATATCTCTATTATGCGAAAAATTTCGAGGAAGGATATTTTATCCGCGTGGCGGTGCCTTATGACGTAAAACTGGAGTCGTTCATCAATTCGGGCAACTCCTTTGTCTACTTCATTTTTCTTTTCTTCGTGGTGTGTGTGCTGATGATGCTTTATTTCTCCAACAGGTTCTCCAAATCGATGAAGGAGTTGCGGGAGTTCTCACTGAGCGTGAAAAACGGACTGCCTGTACCGGACTCTTTTCTGTTCACAGACGATGAGGTGGGTGAAGTGAGCGCCGACATTGTGGAGAATTACAATCTTCTTCAGGAGAACCGTCGCAAGCTGGCGGCTGAGCGGGAAAAGCTGTTGCAACATTTTCAATTTTCCGAAGAGGGTATCGCTATTTTCTCGCATGATCGTCAACAGGAATATGTCAACTCTCATTTTTTGCAGTTTCTGAATGTGATCCTCGATAAACCTACGCTTGAAACCGAACAGCTTTTTTCTGACCCCAATTTTAACGATATTGCCCGTTTTCTAAACGAACCTTCACCCAAGGAGAACGTGTTCTCCAAGCGGATCGAAAAAAGCGGAAAGCAGTTCAATGTGCGGGTAATCAATTTTGATGACGGGAGCTTTGAGCTTTATATCAGCGATATCACCAAATCAGAGAAGACACGGCTGCTCAAGCAGGAGATGACCAACAACATTGCCCATGAGCTGCGCACGCCGGTGACCAGCATCCGTGGTTACCTGGAAACCATCATCAATATGTATCACGATGAATCCGATAAACGGATCCATGGCTTCCTTGACAGGGCTTATGCCCAGACCATCCGCCTCTCGGAACTGATACAGGACATCAGTATGCTTACCAAAATAGAGGAGGCTGCCGACCGGTTCGAGTTGGAGCCTGTGCAGATGAAGGAACTGTTGGCGGAGCTGAAGGCTGATATGAGCGATAAACTAAACGAGAAGCAGGATACTTTCACGGTGGATGTGAACGAAACCGTGATCATCTACGGCAGCCGCACCCTCTTGTACGCTATCTTCCGCAACCTCACAGAGAACGCCATCGACTATGCGGGAAAACAAATTGACATTGTTGTGCGTTGTTACAATGAGAATGAGGATACCTACTTCTTTGAGTTTTACGATTCCGGTACGGGGGTGGAAGAGAAGCACCTGGTGCGTATCTTCGAACGTTTCTACCGGGTGAACGAAGGTCGGACGCGCAACACGGGCGGCTCTGGCCTTGGTCTCTCCATTGTGAAGAATGCCGTGTTATTCCACAAGGGAAGCATCATGGCCAAAAACCGATCCGAAGGAGGCTTATGGTTTTTGATGACATTTCCCAAAAATAACTGATTATGAAGTATATAGGAGCTCATGTGAGTGCCTCGGGTGGTGTGGAAAATGCACCGCTGAACGCCCACGCCATCGGAGCAAAGGCTTTTGCCTTTTTCACCAAGAACCAACGGCAGTGGTTTGCCTCGGCCTACACAGCGCAGAATATCGATCTGTTCAAATCGCGTTGTGAGGAGCTCGGGTTCTCACCCGATCACATTCTCCCGCACGACAGCTACCTCATCAATCTGGGTAATCCGGGTGAGGAGGAGATCAAAAAATCACGACAGGCTTTCTTCGATGAGATGGAACGTTGCGAACAACTTGATTTGAACAGGCTGAACTTCCATCCCGGCAGCCACCTCAACCAGATTTCCGTTGAGGTTTGTCTCGACCGCATTGCCGAATCCATCAACATGGCGCTCGACAGAACCCACGGTGTAACTGCGGTCATTGAGAACACAGCCGGCCAGGGTACCAACCTGGGTCACACCTTCGAACAGCTTGCTTATATCATCGACAAGGTGGACGACAAGAGCCGGGTGGGGGTCTGCCTCGATACGGCGCACATGCTGGCTGCAGGATACGAGATCAGAACACGCGAGACCTTTGAAGAGACTTTCCGCCAGTTCGATGAGATTGTCGGTTTCCGTTATCTGCGGGGCATGCACATCAACGACTCCAAGAAAGAG
>JBDKRY010000152.1:0-7572 GCA_039683155.1 Proteiniphilum sp. | reverse complement strand
TTTCGATCTCTATTTTGTGCTGTTGTATCTTATTGATCAGTTCCTTCTCCGACTGCCATTTCGCCTTATAATCGGCCTCCTCTGCCTTCAGCTCCTCAATCTGCCGGGTTAGCAGTTCCTCCTTCGCATGGTCGTTTTCACGCCTTATGGCCTCACGCTCAATCTCCAGCTGTTTCACCCGCCGCATGATCTCATCCAGCTCTTCCGGTACGGAGTCCACCTCCATACGCAGCTTGGCTGCCGCTTCATCCATCAGGTCAATCGCCTTGTCGGGCAGGAACCTGTCTGTGATGTAACGGTGCGACAACTGCACGGCAGCGATGATCGCTTCATCTTTGATGCGCACCTTGGGGTGGTTTTCATACCGTTCTTTCAGTCCCCGGAGAATGGAGATGCTGTCCGACTCGTCCGGCTCGTCCACCATCACCATCTGAAAGCGTCGCTCCAGTGCCTTATCTTTTTCGAAATACTTCTGGTATTCATCGAGCGTGGTAGCCCCGATAGCACGCAGTTCACCCCTTGCCAGCGCCGGCTTCAGAATGTTGGCAGCATCCATTGCTCCCTCGCTTTTTCCGGCACCGACCAGCGTATGAATTTCATCGATAAAGAGGATGATCTCTCCCTCCGCCTTCACCACTTCGTTTACGACCGATTTAAGGCGTTCCTCAAACTCTCCTTTGTACTTGGCTCCGGCAATCAGTGCCCCCATATCGAGTGAAAATATCTGTTTGCTTTTGAGGTTTTCCGGCACATCGCCCCGCACAATACGGTGTGCCAGTCCTTCTGCTATGGCGGTCTTTCCCGTACCAGGCTCCCCGACCAGGATGGGATTGTTCTTGGTACGACGACTCAGGATCTGCAGCACACGGCGTATCTCCTCATCACGTCCGATCACCGGGTCGAGCTTGCCGTTGCGGGCACGTTCGGTCAGATTTATGGCGTACTTGCTCAGCGACTGATAAGTATCCTCCGCCGTCTGGCTGGTCACCTTCTCTCCCTTACGCAACTCCTGTACCGCTTTCTGCAGCTCATCGGGGGTGATGCCTGCATCCCGCATCATCCGGGATGCATTGTTGTTCTCCTGCACCATTGCAAGAAGCAGATGTTCGATGGAGACAAACTGGTCGCCCATCTTGCCGGTGATATCCACCGCCTTCTGGAAAACCCCATTGGTATCCCTGCTGAGCATGGGCTCACCTCCCGATACCCTCGGATAGGATTCAATCTCGCTGTCGACTACCTTCTCGAGGTTATGTGCATTCACACCCAGCTTCTGAAACAGGAAGCTGGTCACATTCTCGCCAACCAGCATCACTCCCTTGAGCAGATGAGCCGGTTCTATCATCTGCTGATTATTGCCCTGCGCCAGGTCGATCGCCTTCTGTACCGCCTCCTGCGCTTTTATCGTAAAGTTGTTGAAGTTCATATCTCTGTCTGTTTTGTGTCACTATGATTGATACCTGATTTCTTCCCGTCAAACATCTTTCTTTTATAGGAACAAAGATTGGGGCAAATTGTCAGCCATACAACGTCCTTTCTGTATTGATGCTTCAGAAGCTCAGATTTACAGTCAGACAAGGTCAAAATCTTTGCCAAAGTAGAAAATGTGACTTTTTGGCAGTTATGTCTTATTTTTCATCTCGTTTTACAAGGCATTATCTGATGGGCAAATAACATTGTTATAACTATCTTTTTTGTATCTTTAAATCGTTTATTGAGAATGAACAATTGCACCCTGCTGATAATTACTGTATAAAATAACAAATAAAATGGAAAATAAAACAATTACCATTGACAATTATTTAGACAGCCATTTTATAGGTCGTAGTAACTGGCTCAGAGCCGCTGTATTAGGGGCTAATGACGGAATAATTTCTATTTCAAGTCTTGCCATTGGTGTTGCAGCCGCCAATTCAGAAAGAGCTCCTGTTTTACTGGCAGCTGTTGCCGGTTTGGTAGCCGGTGCAATTTCAATGGCTGCCGGTGAGTATGTATCTGTCAGCTCGCAAACTGATATTGAAAAAGCGGATATCGAAAGAGAGAGACAGGAAATAAACGATATGCCTGATGTTGAATTAAAGATTCTGGCAGAAATATATGAGCGACGTGGCTTAAAAAAAGAAACAGCCGGGTTGGTTGCCAAAGAATTGATGGAGAAAGATGCTTTGGGTGCTCATGTGAGAGATGAACTGGGCATCAACGAAATGAGCCAGGCTAACCCTATTCAGGCTGCTTTCGCTTCCTGCGCCTCCTTTTTGGCCGGAGGAGTGCTCCCTCTTTTGGTAGTCTTGTTTGCCCCTTTATCCAATATGGTATATTCTTTATATGCTTTTACCATTATAGCGCTTGCTATATTGGGTGCAGTGTCAGCCAAAACAGGAGGGTCAAACATAAAAAAGGGGGTGTTCCGGATTGTCATTTGGGGAACTGTGGCTATGGGATTATCTGCCCTTGTGGGTTATATTTTTGGTGTAAACGTATAGGTGAGCATCATAAAGTCGCGCCGGCAGCGTCCGGAGCACAATCACTTTTCCATCTTGCGACTACTTCTGCATATTCGGTGATTCCAGTCCATACCCTTTCTTTTTATCCTCCGCTTTCAGCAGGAAGGCAAAGACCAGAGCCAGTACGCCGAAGCTGGTGAAGATCAGCATCGGGATTGTATAATCATACGTGTTCACGGTCAATCCGTCGCGCACCGTTTGTCCCGTCACGCAGTATTTCTCCAGCACCCAGCCGATTAAAAGGGGCACACCCATTAATCCCCAGTTCTGTACCCAGAAAATCAGCGAAAAGGCGGTACCCAGTCGTTTTTCCGGTACGATCTTCGGAACCGAGGGCCACATGGCCGAAGGCACCAGTGAAAAGGCGATACCCAGGAATACGACCAGCACCATGGCAAAGATCCAGCTGTTCAATCCAGGTATGGAGAAGAGGGCATGTACAATGATCAGCAGACTGGCTCCGATGATCATGATGGTCGCCCCTTTTCCTTTTTTATCGTAAATACCCCCAAAGAGCGGCGTCAGCAGAATATTTCCGAAAGGCAGCAACATGGGGATCAAACCGGCGAGATCTTCTTCCACACCAAATTTATTTACCATCAGGTCAGTGGCATATTTCAGGAAAGGGAATACAGCCGAGTAGAAAAGTACACACAGAATGGCAATGTACCACCATCCCCTGTTACCCAATATCTTTCCGATATCCGACAGCTTGAATTCATCCTCCGGATTTGTCTCTTCCTCCGCTCCGGCAGCTTCTGAAGTATCCAACTTCTTGTCCATCACCACATACACAAAGAAAGCGATCAAACCGATACAGAGTCCGATCAGCGCGATCAGCAAAGGACGGGAGACATCGATCACACCCGTAGCTTTGGCAATGGGAATGGAGAAACCCAGCGCCAACGCGGTACCTATCCTGGCCATGGCTACCTGCATGCCCATAGCAGTGGCCAGTTCCTTCCCCTTGAACCATTTCACGATAATCTTTGAGACGGTAATACCGGCAACTTCTACGCCCACGGCAAAGACTGCGAAGCCAATGCTGGCCCAGAAGACCTGCGCGTCCAGTCCGAAAAGCGTCTGACCCCGCAATACATCGCTGGATATGGCCCAATACTTTATTGCAGAGCCTATTACCATCACCGCGGCTGCCCCCACTCCCGTGATACGTACTCCCAGCTTGTCGAGGATGATCCCGCCTAAGATCAGCATCAACAGGAAGACGTAAAACCATCCGTATGAGCTGGTGAAGGTACCATATTCCGCACGCGACCAGCCCAGCTGTCCCTCCAGCAGGCCGGCCAAAGGAGCCATGATATCCGTTAAAAAGTATCCGCACATCATTGTGAACGAGACAATGAGCAGTGCGCTCCATCGTGCCGCCGGAGAATCTCTCAGCGTTTTCCTTATTGCTTCTACCATTTTAAATATATTTAACTATTGTTGTTTTTTTCAGATTTGCAAAGATAATCAATCTGCAGAATTAATGCAGAAAAAATGACACTTATTCGGATATCAAAAAGCATCCACCTGAAGTTTGTTCAGGAATGCCACCGTCTTACGGATCTCTTTATACATCACAATATCTTCATCGATAAAAGGGACTTCCTTGCGAAAAGCCTTCATCACCTTCTCTATCAGCGGCGATGAGCGGAGGGGACGGCGGAACTCAAGTGCCTGTGCGCCGTTCATCAGTTCAATGGAGAGGATGATATCGAGGTTATCCATCACCTTGAGCAGCTTGATGGCCGAGGTGGCGCCCATGCTCACATGATCCTCCTGTCCGTTGGAGGAGACGATGGAGTCGATACTGGCGGGGTAGCAGTACATCTTGTTCTGACTCACCACCGATGCGGCCACATACTGGGGAATCATAAAGCCCGAGTTCAAACCGGGATTGGCCACCAGAAACTCAGGAAGGTCGCGTTTGCCAAGAATCAGCTGTGCCGTGCGGCGTTCGGATATGTTGCCCAGCTCTGCCAGGGCAATGGCCAGGAAGTCGAAGGCGATGGCGAGCGGTTGTCCGTGAAAGTTACCGCCGGAGATGATCCTGTCATCGTCGGGGAAGATGGTGGGGTTGTCGGTGACTGAGTTGATCTCGGTCACCACCACCTGCTTCACGTATTCGAGTGCATCTTTGGTAGCACCATGTACCTGCGGCACACAGCGGAAGGAATAGGGATCCTGCAGGTGTTTTTTCTCCCTGGTGATGAGCTGGCTTCCCTCCAGAAACTGGCGTATATTTTGGCTGGTCTCCAGCTGCCCCGGGTGGGGACGGATCCGGTGCAGCCGCTCGTCGAACGGCTCAATATGACCGTCGTAGGCATCAAGTGAGATGGCCGCGATCAGATCGGCCCGCCTGGAGAGACGTTGTGCCTTCATGATGGCATAGACCCCGTGGGCCGACATGAACTGGGTACCGTTGAGCAGTGCCAGGCCCTCCTTGCTTTTCAGTTTTATCGGCTTCCATCCGAACTCATCGAGCACGTCGCCGATATCCCGTTTGCGGCCTTTGTAAAATACGTCCCCCACCCCAATCAGCGGCAGGAAGAGGTTGGCCAGCGGAGCCAGATCGCCCGACGCACCCAGCGACCCCTTGTCGTAAACGATAGGCAGGATGTCGTTGTTAAACAGGTCGAGCATCCGCTGCACGGTAGCCACCTGTACGCCGCTGTAGCCCAGTGAGAGGGCATGAGCCTTGAGCAGGAACATCAGCTTTACAATCAGCGGCATCACCTCCTCACCCACGCTGCAGGCATGCGACTTCACCAGGTTCTCCTGCAATGTACTCAGATCCTCATTGGTGACGGTTCGTTCGCACAGTGAGCCGAAGCCGGTGGTGATGCCATAGATCGGCTCCTGCTGCGTTTCCATCTTTCTATCCAGATAATCGCGGCATTTCTGAATACGTTCTTTGGCTTCTGGAGCCAGTTCTACCTTAATATTATCGCTGATGATCCATTCCAGGTCATCGATGGTCAGTTCTCTCTGACCGATATAGTATATGTTTTTCATTTATCGTTCTGATTTTAAACGGTTTATTGCTGCCATCTCCTGTTCCATGGTCTCCTTTTCCATCCGGTCGCATGCTGCAGTCAGCTTATCTACAAACGCCCGGTCGGTGATACCGCCCAGGTTGATGCGCACATTGAGCAGCGCACTCAGGATGGCAGTGCGGCAGTTCATCAGTCCCACCAGTCCGTCTGTCGCAGCGTTGGGGTTGCCCTTTTCTAGTGTTTCCCGCATGGTGCCGAGCAGCCCGAAAGCCCTTTCCGCCACCTCCATCGGTACCAGGGAAGCAATTTTTGTGGCTTCCTGAATTTTCTTATTACGGGTTGTAATCTCTTCTTCCGTTTCTTTCGGTAGTCGGTATGCCTCCATGACCAATCGGTATGCCTCCGCATCACGATCGATATCCTCCATGAAGCGGCTTCGCTGTGCCGACATCTCTGCGGCTATCTGTTTCATTCGCTCCTCCACGCCGGCAAACTTCTTCCTGCCGATGGTCAGGCTGGCCACCATCCCGGTCAATGCCGTGGCAATAGCTGCATTCAATGCAGCATTGCTTCCGCCACCGGGGACAGCCTCATTGGCAGCGGTTTTCTCGAGAAATTGTTGTAAAGTCAGGTCTTGAAGCTTCATCAGAATATTTTATTAGTTAATCAGTTGTCAGTTATCAGTTTGTTAATATTTGCAAATCATTAAACTGAAAATACGATTTCTCCTTTTTTTATCACTTTATCTACAATGTTCATTCCCACATGGTAAGGCAGAAATTTGTAAGAAGGGAACTGCAACAGTACCAGGTCGCCCTGCTTGCCGATGTCGATGCTGCAGATGCGGTCGGCACGATCAATGGCCGCAGCACTGTTGATGGTAAAGGCCGTCACCGCCTCCCCGGGAGTGAGCTGCATATAGATGCAGGCCAGTGCAAAGAGCAGCGGCACCGATGCCGTGAACGCACTTCCCGGGTTGAAGTCGGTGGCCAGCGCTACCATACAACCTGCATCGATCATCTCCCTGCCGCGTGCATATTTCTCCCGTAACGAAAAAGCGGTCAATGGCAGTAGTGTTGCCACAACGCCTCTCTCAGCCATGGCACGAATTCCCTCATCCGAAGCTTGCAGCAGATGATCTGCCGAGAGGCAACGCAGTTCGGCCGCCAGTTCGGCTCCGCCCAGGGGTGCGATTTCATCGGCATGCATTTTCAGTTTAAAACCATGTTCCCTGGCGGCTGTCAGATATCGTCTTGATTGTTCAATGGAGAAGACGCTTTTTTCGCAGAAGATATCGACCGCTTCGGCCAGTCCCTCTTTTGCTATCAGCGGGAACATCTCATTGATCTGAAAGTCGATAAAAGCATCCTCCCTGCCCTTCCACTCAGCGGGGGTGGCATGTGCTCCCATGTATGTGGGGACGATATCCACCGGGTGGCTCTCATTCAGCCGCCGCATCACGCGCAGCTGCTTCAGTTCGGTCTCCTTGTTCAGTCCGTATCCGCTCTTCCCCTCCACGGTGGTGATGCCAAGCCGCATCATTGCATCGAGGCGTTGTCTCCCCGATTCAAACAGTTCTTCTTCCGTCGCTTCACGGGTAGCCCGGGTCGTGTTGACGATGCCTCCTCCCCGTTTCATGATATCCATATAGCTGTCGCCCCGCATTCTCCAGGAAAACTCCTCTTCGCGATATCCGCCAAAAACAAAATGGGTATGCGGATCCACAAAGCCGGGCAGCAGCGCTTTGCCGGTGGCATTCATGATCTCGTAGTCCCGTTTATTCACCGGAATCGGCTCGTCTGCTTTGAGAATATGAGAAATCAGGCCATCTGTCACGATCACCGATCCGTTTTCAATCACCTGCAAATCGGACATCTCCTTTCCATGCTTCCCGGAGAAACCACTGCAGGTTACTACTTGCGCAGCATTTTGTATGATCAGGTTATTCATTAATTCTTTTCAACTTATTCACCCTTAAACCGCACTTTCTCTTTCCACTCTCTCCGGCCCAGGATGGCCAGCACCAGGAAGACGGTGTATTGTATGGCGGTGAAATACAGTTCCTGCGA
>JBDKRY010000151.1:0-9681 GCA_039683155.1 Proteiniphilum sp. | reverse complement strand
CTCCTCTGGCGAAGAAGGTGATGGAGGAGAACGACTGGTCGGTAGAAGATGTCATCCACGGCCTCAGGAGGCTGAGGCGCGAAGATGTGGAGGCATCGATGCTTAGTGGCAGCGGAGATGAAATCAGCGGGTTCAGAAAGCCGGTAAGTCGATCATCCAGCTCGGAGCGGTTGAGCAATTTACGCCGGAAATTGAGTGAACGTCTGGTATCGGTGAAGAATGAAACAGCCATGCTGACTACTTTCAATGAGGTGGATATGAAGCCGGTCATGGAACTGCGCAAAAGACATCAATCTGCGTTCGTGGAAAAACACGGGATAAAGCTGGGCATAATGTCCTTCTTCATGAAAGCCTGTGCTGTTGCATTGCAGGAGTTTCCCCCTGTGAATGCTATGCTGGACGGGGAGAACCTGGTGACGTATGATTATGCCGATATTTCCGTAGCCGTGAGCACACCCAAAGGGTTGATGGTGCCGGTAATCCGGAATGTGGAAAGCCTGGGTCTGGCAGAGATTGAAAAAGCCATCGCCGATGTAGCTGAGAAAGCCCGGAAGGGGAAGCTCTCCATACCTGAGATGACCGGCGGCACATTCACGATCACCAATGGCGGCATTTTCGGTTCAATGATGTCTACCCCATTGATCAATCCGCCACAATCGGCCATCCTCGGCATGCACAATATTCTGGAGCGTCCTATAGCCATGGATGGGCAGGTCGTAATCCGGCCGATGATGTATGTGGCGTTGTCGTACGACCACCGTGTGATCGACGGCAAAGATTCGGTGGGCTTTTTACTGCGGGTGAAACAGTTGCTGGAGAATCCCACCGATTTATTATTCGGAGGTAGCAGCGGGGAAAAGGCGTTGCTCGAGATTTAATCAATTGTGGTTGTTCCAACAATGGTGAACTTCGCAAATTTCAGCAACAGTTGTTTCTTTCCTGCCGAATCGAACTCAACGAATGCGCGACGGTCGTTGCCGCTCATTTCGATAGCGGTGACCACACCCCGTCCAAAACGTTCGTGTTCGATGAGATGTCCCACCTCCAGTGCTTCTGCCTCCTTCGACAGGGGGATGGCAGAGGTGGTCTGATGCACCGCTGTAAATTTTCCGGATGGCGGGCTGTGCTTTTCCGTGTTTTGCAACCGCTGCTGGCGCATCGTTCCCCAGAAATCATCGGCCTGCACCGGTCGTTCCGCTCCGGCAGTCGTTCGCAAGTCCGTTGAAATAAAAGAGGGATCGATATCTTCCAGGAAACGGCTTTTGGTGGCTGCGTTGATGATGCCGTTTTTGAAGCGGCTTTTGGCATAGGTGATGGTGCAGGTTTTCTTCGCACGGGTAATGGCCACGTAAAAGAGCCGGCGCTCCTCTTCCAGGCCGCGTATTTCTGACTTCGCCATCCCCGAAGGGAAGAGATCCTCCTCCATTCCTACCACGAAGACATGATCAAACTCAAGGCCCTTGGCGGAGTGAACCGTCATCAGGGTCACTTTTTCGTTTTCGCCTTCCTTGTCGGTATCCTGGTCGGTGAGCAGCGATACCTCCGACAGGAAATCGACCAGTTGAATGTTTTCCTCTCCCTGCTCCCGGCGGGTGGCGACAAACTCGTTCATGGCGTTAAGCAGCTCCTGGATATTTTGGGTGCGGCTCATTCCCTCGGGTGTCATATCTTCGTAGGCCTCTTTGGCGATGCCGCTGTTTTTAATCACCTCCTGTGCCAGTTCAAAGGCGTTCAACCGCTTGTTTTGATCGATAAAATCGCCGATGAGCGCGTGGAACTCGGCCAGTTTTTTTGCTGTTCCCGCGTTGACATCCAGGTTATACGCAGACGGGGAGTCCAATACCCGCCACAGGCTTATTTGATGCAGCTCTGCAGCCGATGAGATCTTGGCTACCGTCACGCTGCCGATGCCCCGGGCAGGGTAGTTGATGATCCGCCGGAACGCTTCTTCGTCACCCGGGTTCACAATGAGGCGGAAGTAACTGATCACATCTTTGATCTCCTTACGCTGGTAGAACGATAATCCGCCGTAGATCCGGTAAGGGATGTTGTTCTTTCGCAAGGCCTCTTCAAAAATGCGTGATTGTGCGTTTGTGCGGTAGAGGATGGCGAAATCGCTGAAAGAGGCGTGCTCTTCAAGCCTCATGCGCGCGATCTTGTTGGAGACGATCAACCCCTCTTCAAAGTCGGAAAAAGCGCTTCTGATCTCAATTTTTTCACCCGGTTCATTTTTCGAAAAGACATCCTTGAAAATCTGCTCCCTGTTTTTTTTGATCAGGCTGTTGGCGGCATTCACGATGTTTTGCGTAGAGCGGTAATTCTGTTCCAGCTTAAATATTTTTGTTTCCTCGAAGTTCGATTTAAAATTCAGGATGTTGTCGATGTTGGCGCCCCGGAAGGAGTAGATGCTCTGTGCATCGTCACCCACCACGCACACGCGATGGTGCACGTCGGCAAGCTGCTTTACGATGAGGTGTTGTGCGAAGTTGGTGTCCTGGTATTCGTCCACCAAGATATACTGAAACTGGTTGCGGTATTTCTCCAGTATCTGCGGGTGATCGCGGAACAGGATGTTGGTATACATCAGCAGGTCATCGAAATCCATGCTGTTTCCGGAGCGAAGTCTTTGCTGGTAACGCTGGTAGATCTCGAAGAGCATCGGTCGTTTGGCCATGCGGTCGTATTGCAGTATCTCCGCATTACCGGCATACATGGCCGGGGTGATCAGGCTGTTTTTAGCCCGCGATATCTGTCCGTGTACGGCGCCGGGTCTGTATAGTTTGTCATCGAGCGCCATATCCTTCACAATCAGCTTGATCAGGTTGTTGGAGTCGGATGAGTCGAAGATGGTGAAGTTCGACTGGAAGCCGATGGCCTCCGCCTCGTTGCGCAGTATGCGTGAGAAGATGGCGTGGAAGGTGCCCATCCAGAGGCTGCGGGCTCTTCTTTCGCCCACAAGCTCCGCGATGCGCGATGTCATCTCGCGGGCCGCCTTGTTGGTGAATGTGAGTGCCAGGCTATAATAGGGGGGCAGTCCCTGTTCCAGCAGGTAAGCAATCTTGTAAGTGAGTACGCGTGTTTTCCCCGAGCCGGCGCCCGCGATCACGAGCGACGGGCCGTCGCAGAACTCCACGGCGGCGCGTTGTGCCTCGTTGAGTTGCCGGAGCAATGCTGAATTACTGTCTTTCTCTGTTTGTTGCATCCCTGCAAAAATAGGCATTTAAGTTTGAACAGCATAAAAAAACCGCTCCCGGTTTGAGAGCGGTGTATCTTTTCCTTCGTCAATGAAGAAAATTCTATATTGCCATTTTTGGTACATTGTAAATTTGCTAATCAGAAGGGTCGGCAAATATCATATCAAACTTAACTCTCCACGATAAAACATATTAATATAATCCATAGCTTTGCTTCTAAAATAATCTGGAATTCCAATATCTAACAAATAATCTTCATTAACAATACATTGAGAGCCACCAGCTTCAATTGCAATTAAATTTGATTTGTTTTCAGAAATCCCAATAAAACATAGAATTTTTTCTAAAATTTTTCTTTCATCACCTAAATTATTTTTGATAATTTCTTGAATTAGAGAATCGTTGATAAAAGGTGTAATATCTGTATCTTTATAATCTTCTGCATCCAAAACGATTTCTTCATTACGATACATCTCTTTTAATTTCTCAATAGCATCATTTTGGTTTTCTGCTTCAACTTTAATCACAGTTGATAAGGTTTCTTTAATTTCAATTTCAAAAGTATTCATAAAGAGAAAATATTTTATAATATAAATTCAAAAGTTTGCTGTTGGATAAGACTTTCATATTGTTTATTTAGTGATTCATAATCTAAAAATGAAACACGATTATTCTTTGATAAATCTTTAAATGAAGAAAATTTTATTTTGTTCTGATAGTCTGCTTTTCTTTTACCATCAGCGACAATAATCATTCTGGAATAAAAATCTTGTAAATCATTAAATTTTAATAGTGAATTTTGAATATCAGTTGAATGTTCAACTTCAAAAAAAGAATGAGGCATGTTTCGTTCATTAAACCAAATAACATCAATTTTTGAACTTCTCTGAACTATATTATCATAGGAATATTTAGGTAACTCAGTTATAGTACTGATTTCTCCTAATTTCCTTTCATCATAAAATTTTCTATTTTTATCCTGATTTGGAACAAATGTAGATAAACCCCTTAATTTTCCAACTATTAAAAGCAATCCTTGATAATAGGAATGATTAAACTCCTGAAAATCTTTAGAATCAACGTTTTTCTCGGTTTCAATTAATATACCTCTATTTTCAATTTCAGCTTTCATTTTTTCTAATCCATACAAACCTGGTTTAATCTTAAAAATATTTTTATCTAGTTGCACGATTCTTCTAATACTAGCAAATGGCGTTTTAGTTTTCCATTCACAATCTTTTATCTTGAAAACTTCTTGATTTAGTTTTCCTAATGTTGCAACACCACCAAGCTTTTCCAATGTCAGAATTACTGCCTCGTTTTGGTTCATTTAAGCTGCATTATTTAATAAAATGGACAAATCATCAAAAAAATCGTCATTTGGATTTTTACCTTTTACATCAGAATTGCTTAAGATGAAATTATGACCCAGTAAATCTATTTTTTTGCAAAAATTCCCTAATCGAATTTGCTCATTGTCATCGAAATCTTCTTTTGCATAAGACTTGAAACTTGAAGTTTCACTTAATGGTTTATAGGGCGGATCAAAATAAAAGAAACTACTATTTGTAGCATATTTAAATGTTTCTTCAAAGTCACCTGTCAATATTTCAACCTTTTGAAGAATTTCACTATCTGCAAAAATTGTTTGTTTGTCGCAAATTTTAGGATTCGCATATCGACCAAATGGAACATTGAAAAGTCCTTTACTGTTTACACGATATAAGCCATTGAAACAAGTACGGTTTAAAAAAATAAACAATGCCGTATTCTCAATGGAATCAAGCGATTTTGTATTGAATCTTTTTCTTTTGTTTAAATAGTATTCTTTTCGTTTTTCTTCATTCAATGGTAAATATTCATCTTGAATTATTTGCAGAAAATTAGCTAATTCAGACGGTGTGTCTTTAATTGTTTTATAAGCTGTTGTTAAATCAGGATTAATGTCATTAATAATCGCTTTAGCAATATTAGGGTATTGTTGTAAAATCCAAAATAAAACTGCTCCTCCACCAACAAACGGCTCAATGTAAGTAAGATTTTTTATTTCAGCGAAATTTACAGGCAAAGCCTTTTCAATGCTTTCTATTAGTTGGGTTTTACCTCCAACCCATTTTATGAATGGTCTTGCTTTTATTGTCATATTTATTTTCTTTCTTGCAAATGTACATAAAAGTTTAAACATTTACACAGACCCATAAAAATTGAGAGTTTTACCTCACTTCAATTCGCTGCGTTTGTGTGCGTGATTTGAAAGAAGCCACAACTTTCTTTATATTCGAAGATTCTTTAATTGATAAAACATTCAACATGATGAAAGTATGTGGCTTAGACGTACACACAGTTATTGACAGTATCTTGGTTAAATGCGGTATCCGGGTCGAGCAGTTGCCTGAGTAGTATCAGCACCAAAAGTTTCCTGTGAATCGTCGAAGCCCTCAAAGCCGGCTTGACTGACCCCGGTTACCTTGTAAGCCTGGGTTTACGGAAACAGGGAGAATAAGCAGAGTGGAAAATTGAAACAACCGCTCACGGTCAACCTCAAGGCACACCACCGCCAGGAGTTGTCGTGGGCGAAACAGGAAACGTTTATAGGGCTTTTTGAATGTTATTTTTGAATATGTTGGAATTTATAGAAGAAATATATCAAAAGTTATAATATCATACAACTTTTTTTGCATAAAAAGACCGCTCTCAGTTAAGAGCGGTCTTTTGGGCATTTGAAAATGCTGTTCACAAAGCCGTTTGTAGTTTCATTATCAGACCAAAGTTTTTTTCATTTCTTTTTTACGAACATCCTGTTTTCCTCATTGCGGGAAGGTGTAGCGTAAACTGAGAGCAAATCCGCTGTACCAGTAATCGTTGTAATCATTTGTGAAGTTGAACGATGGTTTCCAGTCCAGCGAGACATTAAAAGGTGCCTGCGGGAAAATATATTCGATGCCCGCAATAAGGTCTGCACCTATCAGAAAAGCGTTGTCGTAGTGGTCCTTATTATGATGTATCCCTCCGATGTGAGCACCGAGTCCCAAATACCAGTCCAGATTGGGTGCATTCGGTACCGGTTGCTGGTATTCGTATAATCCGTTCAACTGGAAATAACGGGGTGATGCTGATAGTATAAACTCTGCGGCGTTTGCCGGAGCAAAGAAATGTTTCAGTGTCAATCCACTGTCATAGCCCAGTCTTACACCAAATGCGGTGTTATATTGCTGAGCATTGAGTGTAGTTGCAAATGCAGTTATCAGGAGTCCTGCAAACAATAGTTTTTTTAGTTTCATACAGTGTAGGTTTATGTGAATACTCGTTCTATTTCAGTTAATGATTGTTTTGGCTCTGTGTATTGAGTAAACAAACCAAGGGCTGATTTGTTTTGAAAGACTCAAGAAATGTCCTGTTTACAATAAGAAAACAGGTCATGAATATGATTTTGTGAAAGGGAAAAACAGGATGATCGTGGTAGTTTACTTTGCTCGTACTCTCTGGTAACATTTTCTGCAAAGTGGCTGATATTCTTCGGTTTCTCCCAGCATGATCTGCTTGTCGTTTTTTACCAGCCTGTGTGAATAGCTGGCCAGATTGCCGCATTCCACACAGATGGCGTGTACTTTGGTCACATCATCGGCAATAGCGCAGAGCGCGGGTATCGGGCCAAAGGGAATGCGTTTGAAATCCATATCGAGTCCGGCCACGATTACGCGTACCCCCTGATCGGCCAGTTGCTGGCAGACATCCACGAGACCGTTGTCAAAAAACTGTGCCTCATCGATACCCACAACCTCCACTTGTGACGATAACAACAATATGTTGCCGGAATGTTCCACGGGGGTGGAGAGGATCGTGTTTCTGTCGTGCGATACCACCTCCTCCTGTGAGTATCGTGTATCGAGGGAGGGTTTGAATATCTCTACGGTTTGTCTGGCTATTTTCGCACGGCGCAGGCGGCGCAGCAGTTCTTCCGTTTTGCCGGAGAACATGGAGCCGCAGATCACTTCAATGCGTCCGGTACGAAGCGGTTCGTTGGGGTTATGTTCGTTGTACATGTCATCTAATGGCTGCCTTTTATAGGGGATGATCCCGCCGGAAAAGGGCGGCAGTTGTTTATTTTCCTCTTACAATCTTTTTTATTTCGTTCAGTTTGTTAAGCGCCTCAATGGGTGTCAGGTTGTTGATGTCGAGGTTGAGGATCTCGTCGCGAATCTGGCTGAGGAGCGGATCATCGAGCTGAAAAAAGCTCAGCTGATAGCCCTCCCTTTTTTCGATGAAATCCCTGATGGGCTTTTTGATACCTTCTTTCCGGTTGGCCGACTCCATGGCCGCGAGGATGGCGTCGGCGCGTTGGGTGATGCTCTGGGGCATCCCGGCCATCCTGGCCACATGAATACCGAAGCTGTGTTCGCTTCCTCCCGGCACCAGTTTGCGCAGGAAGATCACTTTGTTGTCGACCTCCTTTACCGCCACATTGTAGTTTTTGATTCGTTTGAACGATTTCTCCATCTCGTTCAGCTCGTGGTAGTGGGTTGCGAAGAGCGTTTTGGCCCGTGCCCGCGGATATTCGTGGATATACTCCACGATAGCCCAGGCAATGGAGATCCCATCGTAGGTGCTGGTGCCGCGTCCCAGTTCATCAAAAAGGATCAGGCTCCTGTCGGACAGGTTATTGAGGATGTTGGCCGCTTCGTTCATCTCCACCATGAACGTGGATTCACCCAGTGAGATGTTGTCGGAGGCGCCCACGCGGGTGAAGATCTTGTCCACCAGTCCGATTTTTGCCGTATCTGCAGGCACGAAACAGCCTGTCTGCGCCATGAGCGTGATCAAAGCTGTCTGGCGCAGCAGCGCCGACTTCCCCGCCATGTTGGGGCCGGTGATGATCATGATCTGTTGCGTATCGTTATCCAGATACACATCGTTCGCAATAAAAGGCTGATCGGGAGGCAGCTGCCGTTCGATGACCGGATGACGGCCGTTCTTTATGTCGATGACATCGGAATGGTTGATCTCAGGACGGACATAGTTGTTTTGCCGGGCTACATTGGCAAACGACAGCAGGCAGTCGGCGCGGGCGATGAGGCTGGCATTGACCTGAATGACGGGGATGTATGTCAGCAGGCTCTCCACGAGTGCGGCATAGATCTGGTTTTCAAGTGTGATAATTTTCTCTTCTGCACCCAGTATTTTCTCTTCGTACTCTTTCAGTTCCACGGTGATGTACCGTTCGGCGCTCACCAGGGTCTGCTTCCGTGTCCATTCCGGCGGAACCTTCTCCTTATGGGTATTGCGCACCTCAATATAGTAACCAAACACATTGTTGTAGGCCACTTTCAGCGAGGGAATGCCCGTTCTTTCACTTTCGCGTTGCTGGATCTGCATCAGATAATCTTTGCCCGAGTAGGCGATACTGCGCAGGTCGTCGAGCTCTTTGTTCACATTTTTACGAATGTATCCGCCTTTATTCATCAGTGCAGGCGGCTCGGGGATGATCTCCTTCTCAATGCGGTAGCGGATCTCGGGGCAGGGATTCAATTTCTCTCCCATCTCCCGCAGGTTGTGATTTTCTGATGCCAGAAATGCTTCCCGGATGGGTTCTATGGCTGTGAGTGCCACCTTCAGTTGTACCACCTCACGGGGGGTAATCCTGCCGACAGCTGCTTTTGAAATAATGCGTTCCAGGTCGCCAATCAAAGGAAGTTGCTGTTCCAGCAGTTTCTTCAGTTCCGGCTCCCGGAAGAAATCCTCCACCACATTCAGTCGCTCTTCAATGGATTTGGCTTCTTTCAGCGGGAAGACAATCCATCGCCGCAGGAGGCGCGATCCCATGGGTGAGATTGTCTTATCCAGAATATCGAGCAGTGTCCTGCCGCCCTCGTTCATCGTGGAAACAAGCTCCAAACTACGTACCGTGAACTTATCGAGCCGCATGAAACGTTCTTCTTCAATGCGTGCCAGTGAAGTGATATGTTCTATGTTATGATGTTCGGTGATATCGAGATAATACAGTACCGCTCCTGAAGCGATGATTCCCAGCGGCAGGTTTTCCACTCCGAAACCTTTCAGGCTTGTTGTCTGGAAGTGAGAGAGAAGCCTGTCCCGTGCGGCGTCGTCGGTAAAGATCCAGTCCTCCAGCTCCGACAGGAGCCAGTTGCTGCCGAAAGCCTCTTCCAGCTTTTTTTTGTTGCCGCGCTCAATCAACAACTCTTTCGGCGAGAAGTTGGCAAGGAGCTTATCGATATCATCCCTGTCACCCTCAGCCGTAAGAAACTCCCCGGTAGAGATATCAAGAAAAGCGATGCCATACTGATTGTTTTTTGCAATATGCAAGGCACAGAGAAAATTGTTTTCCTTATGGTTAAGCACCGTGTCGTTGAATGATACGCCGGGCGTAACCAATTCTGTAATGCCTCTTTTTACCAGTTTTTTGGTCAATTTAGGGTCTTCCAGCTGGTCGCAGATAGCCACCCGTTTGCCGGCGCGCACCAGCTTTGGC
>JBDKRY010000150.1:0-1909 GCA_039683155.1 Proteiniphilum sp. | reverse complement strand
AAAATAAGATTGTCTTTACATTGGAAGATATTTCGGTGAAAAATAAAGGCATAGCCGATAAAAGCAAGTCGTTCATGGTGCAGTTCCAGCCCAAGACCTTCGAGCCTTATGTTTATCTGCGCGAAGATGGGGTGATTGTCACCGTAAATGCCGATCCGGTGCCTGAAGTACCTGAAGAAACAGTCCTTCCCCAGGCGAGTAAGCCGGCCGTGAACCCGCGTAGATTCCTTTCTCAGGAGACACTTATGGCCGGATCTGTTGCCAAACAGGCCGAGCTGGTCGCCCGACAGATATTCGATCTTCGCCGCAGTCGCACCGACATTCTCACCGGTGAAGCGGAAAGCATGCCGCCCGACGGAAATGCCTACAAGGTGGTGATGGATCAGATCGATCTGCAGGAAAAGGCGCTGACCGAGCTCTTTGCCGGAAGCGTACAGACGGAATACTTTGTCCGTACCTATACCGTAGTTCCCGACACAGGGGACATCGACAAAATGGTGGTTGCCCGTTTCTCTGAAAAACTGGGCCCTGTGGATGCGGATAATCTCGCAGGCGAACCCATCCTGCTTTCGCTGCAGAACAAAACACCTGAGGTTGAACTAACGTTGTCGGAGCGCGACCTGAAGCGGTTGGAGACGAAACTCACCGAAGGACTTGTCTATAACATTCCGGGGAAAGCAACGCTGACTATGGAGTTCAGGAACGAAACCGTCAGGAGCATGGAGGTCGATGTGGTACAATACGGTTCACAGGACGTACTCACAAAAAAGATGTTTGACAACATGAAACAACCCATCAAGATTTTCTTCTACCCGGAGCTGGGCGCAATCCGACAAATCATTCAGTAGATTGTTGGAGAGAACAAGCATGAACATCATTTGTACATAAGTGCATGATGCATGTGAGGATAAAAAGCAAATAAATCTACGCAGCTCTCGTTTAATGCAAAAGTTACATACCCCCTGGTGTAAGCAAATAAAATAATTGTATGAATCATATGAAACCGTTCCATTTTTATTTTTTGGCAGTTATTCTCCTTCTGGGAGCCGGTTTGTGGGGATCATGCACCGGACGTGGCGGATCGGGCAGCTCTTCGGATATCCGGTTCGACAGCATTGTTGTACAAAAACAGATACCGCTGCAGCAAACATCGGATACCACCCTCCCCTATGCCGATGTGAAAGTAGCTTTCACCTATCCCTCAAAATTCAGGGACGCAGAGAGCCTTAAGCGGTTACAGCAAATTTTTCAGGGTACATTTTTCGGTGACATCCGATATGACAGTATGACACCGAAAGAGGCAATGGATCATTATATAGAAGAATATACAACGCGATATCGATCGCTCTCCGGTTCCTATGAAGAAGACAAGCGCCGTCTGGAAGGAGAAACGCCTGTATGGTACTGGTATACAATGAGCAACAGCAATACACTGCTGTTTCAAAATGATTCCTTACTGAGTTACGCAGTGGAATACAGCGATTACGAAGGAGGTGCACACGGCTCCTACCGGATCACCTATACCAACATAGACCTGAACAGGCTGGTGACTTTGTCGGAAGAAGACCTTTTTGTGCCGGATTATTACAAACCTCTTACGGAGAAAATTGTGCATGGTCTCATGAAATCATTCCATGTAAGTGAGCCCGATTCATTGCTGAACAAAGGTTTTTTTACCATCGAGGATATTGTGCCCAACAACAACTTCTGGCTTAACGATGAAGGTATTCATTTTGCCTATAACCAGTATGAAATTGCACCCTACTCCATGGGTGTCATTAATGTGACCTTGCCTTATTCCGAATTGAGGGATATCTTGTTACCCAATGGCATTATTTCACGATATTTTCTTCCAAAAAATTAATGAACATCCTTGATTTGTAATTTGCCGTATAACTTATTGTTCTTG
>JBDKRY010000149.1:0-2550 GCA_039683155.1 Proteiniphilum sp. | reverse complement strand
TTTGCTAAAAACAGGGCTACTTTTTTCATACGATTATTTTATTTGTTTACGCTATGGTGTATGGAACTCGCGATAATCATGTTCTGGTGTGAAAATCATGTTTATGCTCGTTTCATACGCTTATTTTATCTTTTGCATTATTGTGTATGGAACTTGCTTTAATCATCTACTTGTGTGAGAATAATTTTCATGCTCGTTTCATAATTATCCCATTTAAAAAACCAAATACCCGGGACAGGGCTTTAAACCGAAGTCGCAGGAACTCTCATCGCACACCGCAAGGAGATCATTCGCTAATTACCCGGGACAGGGCTTTAAACTGATGGCGGACGTCTCTTATTCATTTCTGACGGTGCAGAAAGTCCTATTATCAGTTCAGATTAAACTTATACGTAATGGTTCCCTGCTGGTCGATGGTAGAATTGATCGCGTTGAACTTCGTGTTCCTGGCAGCACGCAGTGCTTCGTTTCGAAGGGTGGAGCTGGGTGTATTTGTCCCGCGTCCTATTACCGCATGAATCACATTCCCGCCGGGGTCTACTGTGATATTAACAACGACGGTGCCGTAATCGTTCACGTTGTATCTGGGTTGTATCAGTCCCCCGCTGCCCAGGCTGCGGCCACCCAGATCGTAAGAACCGATTCCGCCTGTGCCGGTGGGTGATCCCTGTGTGGCGTTCCCGGTGGAGACCCCTTGTGTACCGCTGCCTTCGGTGTTTCCCCGGCTGCCGGCGTTCTCTCCAAAGAGGCCCGACATCTGTTGGTTTATCTCTCTCCGCCGTGCTTCTTCGGCATTTCTGATTCGTTCAGCCTCTTCACTTTTCCTGCGTTCCTCCGCCAACTGTGTTTGACGCCGTGCTTCTTCACGTTGTGCTTCCACATCGATGGTCGGCTCTGTGGTCTGCGTAATCAGTGGATCGTTGGGTGTATATGCCGGAACGACCGGCGGTTGGTTCGGGGAAGGGGTTATTTCGGTCATGGGTGCCTCTATCGTTCCAAAAGCATCTTCCGTTGTACCGAACATTACCGGAATTCCTTCCAGTTCCTGTGGAGGAGGATCCAGGTTAAAATAGGAGAAAATAAGGATAAGCAGGAGCAACACTGCAAAGATGATTGTTCCTGCGATTCCGCCTATTTTTTCCCGGGTAATCTCCATTTTTTCGTTGCTTTTTTGAGATTTGAGCAGATGCGTACCAAAGGGTTTAATTGGGCCTTGTCATTAACACCATTTTAAATTTGTTCTGATTGGCAATATCCAATAAACGTACGATTTCCCTGTATGGAACTTCCTCATCGGCATATAGTGCCACGAAGATATCCGGATCGGCAGTATAAGCCGATTGCAGAAACGTCGTAATGGCTTCGAACGTGACTTGTCGTTCCGTTTCATTGGCATTGGCTACGTAATAATTCAGATCTTTATCGATGGTAACCCGGGTAATGGGTTTTGCCTGCGCCTGTTGTTGTGATCGTGGCAACAACACCTGAATGGCATTCGGCACCACAATCGTAGATGTGGTCATAAAGAAAATAAGTAACAGAAAAATCACATCTGTCATGGAAGCCATGCTGAAATTTGATTCTATGTTAAATCGTTGTTTTAATGCCATACTATTTTGATTTGTTGATTTGTTGATTCGATGATGTGCTGATGTGCTGATGTGCTGATTCGATAATCAGCAAATCGGTAAATCAGTAAATCAGTAAATCTGTTTTATACAGCCGGTTCATTCAGGATATCCATAAATTCCATGATCCGCATTTCGAGCCTGTTCACAATGCCTTTGATGCGCGTTGTCAGGTAATTGTACGCAAACAGGGCGATGATACCCACAATGAGTCCCCCCACGGTAGTCACCAGTGCTTCGTAGATACCGGTAGAAAGAATGTTCACATCCACGTTTGCACCGGCGCTTGCCATATCCATAAAGGCTTTCACCATTCCGGTAACAGTTCCCAGGAATCCCACCATGGGTGCCCCCGAAGCGGATGTGGCCAGCACGGGAAGTCCTTTTTCCAGTTTCGATATTTCTATATTCCCTTGGTTCTCTATGGTCGACATGACGTCTGCCGTGGGTCTTCCCAGGCGTGATATCCCTTTTTCCACCATGCGTGCTGAAGGGGTGTCGGTATTGCGGCAGAGCGCGAGAGCGGCATCAATTTTCCCGTCGTGGATATAATCCTTGATGCGGTTCATGAAAGAGCTGTCTTCTTTGCCGGCTTTGTTAATAACCAGGGTCCTTTCTATCAGCACGTAAATCGTCATCAACAGCAAAACGAGCAGTACAATCATCAGCCATCCGCCTTTTAAAGCAAGGTCGAATGCATTCATTGTCACAGCTTCTGTTTCCGCAGTAGCTGCCTGCTGCATGGTGTTGTAAATTGCCTGTGCAGTATCTGCCGGTAGGGGTATTTGCAAAAAATTCATACGATAATATTTTATTCTTTTACATTAAGGTCGTATGGAACTATTCCGTTAAGCAATGAGCAGAAGCCAAGCTTGTTTGGATTATGCCATTGCGAGGAATAGTCTAACTTTAGTGAACTCGC
>JBDKRY010000148.1:0-4657 GCA_039683155.1 Proteiniphilum sp. | reverse complement strand
CGTAATAACGTTGATTTTTGTCCTCAGCAGGTGTTTGTGCCACAGCCTGCATCGCTGCAAACGCTGCCAGCATGAAAAGAATACTTTTTCTCATATTTTTCTTGGAGTACCTATTTTATCATTATCTATTTTATCATTAAAAAGCAGCTAACGCCACTTTCATACCATTATCAGACAAAGGAACAAATTTTTTGTGAAATAGAATCGATCTTTTAGTTATATGTTTATAAATAACGCTGGTATCGTCGCAACTATTTTTATCTTTGCGTTTTCAATTACAACAGATTGTAAGGTATGCGCACCCTGCTTCGCTATATGTTTCTCCCATTGCTGGTCGGTTTTATCATTTTTATCGGAACCTGCGTGATAGGCCCCGAGACTGTTCCTGATTTGCCTTCTTCCCTTCCCTGGGACAAGATTGCTCATTTTGGAATGTTCTTCCTTCTCTCGGCAGTGTCCTTGCTGGATTATAATAAGTTGCATGATGAAAGTCCTCCAGCTTTTCGATGGATATTTTGGGGTTTTGTGATCCCGGTCATCTACGGCGGCGTAATTGAAATACTGCAGAAGTATTTCTTTACCTCGCGCAGTGCTGAAACGGGCGATTGGATCTCTGATATCCTGGGTTCGGCCTTGGCTACCCTCCTTGCAATTATTTTGTTGCAAAAAAGAAATAAAAGAAGAAAAAATATATCTTTGTAAACAATACGTGCCAGGCAACAGCTCCATGAGGCGTTGTCCTTTGTTCAATCATTATCATTTAATTATGTAAGCCCTATGAAATACGAAGATTTAAAGATTCTCGATGAATTACGGGAAAAAGGAAGTATTTCCGACGAGGAATATCAGCGTGAAAAAGCGAAAATATTGAACGAGGAAGGTAGTACATCCGGCAGTTCCTCCGGGAGACCTTTGTTCGGATTGACTGAAAACACCTATCTGATGCTGATGCATCTCAGTCAGTTTGCCGGCCTTATCATACCTCTGGCAGGCTTTGTTGTACCCATTATCATGTGGATTACGAATAAAGAAACCAATGCGAAGGTTGATCTGCATGGCAAAAACATCCTCAACTTCATGATCAGCTTCGCGATGTATGCTGCCATATTATGTATCACCGTGATTGGTATTCCTTTGGCAGTGGTGATCGGTATCGTGTATGTTATTCTTGTCATTCTGGCTTCCGTAAAGGCAAATAACGGCGAATACCGGAAATATCCGTTTACGATTCAATTCATTAAATAATGGTGCAGGAACAGTTGGTAAATTATGCAAACGTACAATTGAATCGCGAAGAAAACATCATTTTGCGAAATGTAAACCTTACGGTTAACCGGGGTGATTTTCTCTATATCATCGGCAAGGTGGGATCGGGAAAAAGTACCCTTCTCAAGAGCATGTATGCGGAGCTCCCCATTGAGGGGGGCAGCGCACGCGTACTCGATTATGAACTTGCCTCCATCAAACGGAAACTCGTCCCGTACTTACGCCGGAAAATAGGCATTGTATTTCAGGATTTTCAATTGTTGATTGACAGGCCTGTAGAAAAAAATCTGGAATTTGTGCTCAGAGCCACCGGGTGGAACAACAAAAGAGATATCAAAGACCGTATCAACGAAGTCTTGGTGCAGGTGGGCATGCAGCATAAAACATACAAGATGCCACACGAATTATCAGGTGGAGAACAACAGCGCGTGGTAATTGCCCGTGCATTGCTCAACTCGCCGGCGCTTATTCTGGCCGATGAGCCTACGGGGAATCTGGATCCTGAGACCGGAAGTCAGATCGTCTCCTTGTTGCAGGAGATAGCGGGGAGAGGCACGGCAGTCATCATGTCCACACACAACTATTCCCTCGTACAGGCTTTTCCCGGAAAGATTATGCGCTGCGAAAACGAGGTATTGGAAGTTCTATAGGAGCAAAGCCGGGTGTTGACCGTTGTCCGCTGAAAGCTATTACCCAAACCGCTGAAAGCAACATCAACCCCGGCTAAAAGGTCGATTGCTCAAAAGCTGACTGCCGAAAGCTAATTTCAGATTTCCGATTTTTAATTCTTCTTTGTACCTTTGCACCTTTGAAAAAAATTATCACAATAACACTTCACAATTGTGGCTGATACAAAGTACATTTTTGTTACGGGCGGTGTTGTTTCTTCATTGGGGAAAGGAATCATCGCCTCGTCCCTCGGTAAATTGCTGCAGGCAAGAGGATATAAAGTAACCATTCAAAAGTTCGATCCATATATTAATGTGGACCCGGGAACCCTTAACCCATACGAACATGGGGAATGTTACGTGACTGTTGACGGACACGAGGCTGATCTGGATTTGGGGCACTATGAACGCTTCTTGAATATCCAGACCACCAAAGACAATAATATTACCACCGGACGCATTTATCAAAATGTAATTCAGAAAGAACGCCGCGGTGACTATCTGGGAAAAACAGTCCAGGTAATTCCGCATATCACCGATGAAATCAAACGAAATATAAAATCACTGGGGGTGAAGAACAAGTTCGATTTTGTGATCACCGAAATTGGGGGTACGGTGGGGGATATTGAATCTACTCCGTTTCTGGAAGCTGTGCGGCAGCTTCGATGGGAGTTAGGGAGAAACTGCTTTTGTCTGCATCTTACCTATGTACCCTATATTGCTGCTGCAGGAGAAGTGAAAACAAAACCAACTCAGCATTCCGTGAAAGAATTGCAATCTCTTGGTATACAGCCTGATATGATCGTGTTACGAACTGACCGCAAACTGAATAATGCTATTCTGGATAAGGTTGCCTTATTTTGCAATGTGGAGCAGGGAGCAGTGATGCAGTCAATCGATGTATCCACCATTTATGAAGTACCGGTCATGATGCAGAAGCAGGGTATGGATGAGGTGGTTCTGCGCAAGATGAACATGCCGCCGGGCGGTAGTCCCGATCTTGAAAGATGGAATGCTTTCCTTCAGAAGCGCAAAGATGCGAAGAAAGAGGTGCGCATCAAGCTTGTCGGCAAATATGCCGAATTGCCTGATGCCTATAAATCGATAAACGAGTCACTTTCACAGGCAGCCATTTACAACGACCGGAGACTGGTGTTGGAGGTGTGTCATTCTGAGAAGATCACGAAAGAGAATGTGGCAGAGACGCTGGAGAATGCCGACGGTATCGTTGTTGCGCCGGGATTTGGACAACGGGGTATTGAAGGGAAATTCATCGCATTGACCTATGCAAGGGAAAATGATATCCCCACTTTTGGTATTTGCCTCGGGATGCAGTGTATGGTGATTGAATATGCACGCTCGGTGATGAACCTGGCAGAAGCCAATTCCACAGAGATGGATCCGAAGGCTGCTCATAATGTCATCGATCTGATGGAGGAACAAAAGCACATCACCAACATGGGTGCTACCATGCGGTTGGGTGCATATGATTGTATCCTGAAAAAGGGTTCGCTGGCATACCGGGCATACGGGAAAGCGAAAATACAGGAACGCCACCGGCACCGGTATGAGTTCAACAACAAATACAAAGATCAATTTGAAGCTGCCGGCATGAAGTGCACCGGTATCAACCCCGATTCAGATCTGGTTGAGGTGGTTGAGGTGCCACACCTGCGCTGGTATTTGGGTACGCAGTATCATCCGGAGTACAACAGCACCGTTATCTCGCCCAACCCATTGTTTATGAGCTTTATGGCGGCTGCTGCCGGCATGAGAGAAGAGAGAAAAGAGAAAAAATAAATGAACAAAATGTGTTAATAACTGGCAGCAATGCTGCAGTCAATAGGAAATGGATAAAAATACAATTATTGGATTGCTTCTGATCACTGCGATTATCATTGGCTTTTCCATATACAACAGACCGAGCCGGGAACAGATTGAATCACAACAACGAATGCGCGATTCCATCGCACAGATGGTGCCTGTTCCTGCAACACCGGAGGTACAACGCGGTATGTCCGCTGACAGTAACAGAGAGGCGCAGGCAGAGCAATCAAGCAACGTCTCCGATTTTTTCAGTGCGGGTCTATCGCTGCAATCACCCGTTCCCGACAGTTTAACAGCTGCCATGACATCGTCGGCAGATTCATTGGGGGCAATGACACCAAAGCCTGCATCGGAAGAGGCGGTGGTGTTGGAAAATGAAAAAGTGCGTCTGGTGTTGAACAGACTGGGCGGAAGCATCAAATCTGTACAGCTGAAAGAGCATTTACGGTATATCGGTGACAGTCTCTACCTGTTTGAAGAAGATGAAGCCCGGTTTAATCTGGATCTGTTTAACCGGAACAGTGTCCGTTTATCAACTGAGCAGGAATTCTTTACCCCTATCCGCAGTGCGGACGGAAAATCGGTCATCATGCGTCTGCAACACTCACCACAGCAATACATCGACTTTGTGTACACGCTGCCGGCCGATGAATATATGATGGATTTCGATGTCAGGATAGTGGGAATGAGAAACGGACTCCATCCTGAAAGCCTTGCCAATTTACGGATGAACTGGGAACAAAAAGTGCGTCAACAGGAAAAGGGACGTCAGTTTGAAGAACGATATTCACGGATACATTATAAATACGACCGGCAGGAGGTACAGAAAATGAGTGAATCCAAGAACGACCGGAAAGAGCTTTCCGAGCCGCTAAAATGGTTCGCTTTCAAAGACC
>JBDKRY010000147.1:0-4074 GCA_039683155.1 Proteiniphilum sp. | reverse complement strand
TGGCCACCGTTTGCGCTGCCAAAGATGCTACCCCCGGAACCGACTTTATGCCACTGTCGGTAGAATATCGGGAGAAATTTGCCTCCGCCGGACGTTTTCCGGGCGGCTTTCTGAAACGCGAGGGCAGACCTTCCGACGCTGAAATACTGACCAGCAGGCTCATCGACCGTGCCCTGCGCCCGCTCTTTCCCGACGATTACCATGCCGATGTTTTTGTAAATGTGATCCTGTTCTCCGCTGGCAGCGAAGACATGCCGGATGCACTGGCAGGCCTGGCCGCATCGGCAGCACTGGCCGTCTCCGATATCCCCTTCAACGGCCCCATCTCCGAAGTGCGCGTGGCACGAATCAATGGCAAGTTTGTCATCAACCCCACATTCAAAGAGCTGGAAAAAGCAGATATCGACATCATGGTAGGCGCAACCATCGACAACATCATGATGGTGGAAGGTGAGATGAACGAAGTATCGGAAGCCGAAATGCTCGAAGCCATCAAAGTAGCCCACGAAGAGATTAAAAAACACTGCCGGGCTCTGATAGAGCTGACCGAGGCGGTGGGCAAAACCGTAAAACGCAGCTACTCGCACGAAGAGAACGACGAGGAACTGCGCAAACTGGTGTGGGATAAGTGCTATGCACCTGCCTACGCATTAGCGACCTCACAGAACCCCGACAAACACCAGCGCATGGAGTCATTCGAAGCGGTGCTGAACGGATTCATCGAATCGCTGCCAGAAGAGGAGCGCGAAGAGAAAGCAGCCCTCGCCGCCAAATACTACCATGATGTGGAAAAAGAAGCCATGCGCCGCAGCATCCTCGACGAAGGAAAACGACTCGACGGCCGCAAAACCACCGAGATACGCCCCATCTGGAGCGAGGTAGACTTCGTTCCCGGTCCCCACGGGTCGGCACTCTTCACCCGCGGCGAAACGCAATCACTCACGACCGTTACACTGGGTACAAAGCTGGATGAGAAAATCATCGACGAAGCACTGGTTCAGAGCACCGACCGTTTTCTGCTGCATTACAACTTCCCGCCCTTCTCCACCGGCGAAGCCCGCCCGCAACGCGGTACCGGACGCCGTGAGATCGGTCACGGAAACCTCGCTCACCGCGCCCTCAAACGGATGATCCCGCTAGGGTATCCCTACGTGATCCGTGTGGTATCCGACATCCTGGAATCGAACGGCTCCTCCTCAATGGCGACCGTTTGCGCAGGTACCCTCGCGCTGATGGACGCCGGCGTGAAAATCAAAAAACCGGTCAGCGGCATTGCCATGGGACTGATCTCCGAGAATAAAGGTCAAAACTATGCCATCCTCTCCGATATCCTGGGTGATGAAGACCATCTGGGTGATATGGACTTCAAGGTGTGCGGCACCAAAGACGGCATCACGGCTACACAAATGGACATCAAAGTGGACGGTCTCTCCTTCGAAATTCTGGAAAAAGCACTGGCACAGGCCAAGGCAGGACGCGAACATATCATGGGCAAAATGATGGAAACGCTCTCCGAACCGCGTGCCGACCTGAAGCCGCATGCACCGCGCATCGAAATCATCGAAATTCCGAAAGACTATATCGGTGCCGTAATTGGCCCGGGTGGAAAAATCATTCAGGGTATTCAGGAAGAGACAGGTGCTATCATCACCATTGAAGAGATCGATAACAAGGGACGCGTGGAAGTATCTGCCACCAACAAGGCTTCCATCGATGCCGCCATGAACAAGATCAAAGGTATCGTGGCTGTTCCGGAAGTAGGTGAGGTGTATGAAGCTACCGTACGTTCGGTGATGCCTTACGGCGCTTTCTGCGAGTTCCTCCCGGGGAAAGACGGACTGCTCCACATCTCCGAAATCGACTGGAAACGGTTGGAAAGAGTGGAAGATGCCGGCATCAAAGAGGGCGATAAGATACAGGTGAAACTGATCGATATCGATCCCCGGACCGGAAAATTCAAACTCTCCCGCAAAGTATTGCTGCCCCGTCCTCCCAGAGAGGACAGCCCACGCAGCGAACATCACGATCGTCCCCGCAGATCGGAAGATTAAACAACTTTCTGCAAGCAAAACTCATTCAAAAAGCGAACCTTTAGGGGTTCGCTTTTTGAATATGATCTTCCACACTTCATGTGTACAGCGACCTCTTAGTATATCCCTTAACCCAAGAACGAAATCAATACCCCGGCAGCCACGGCCGACCCGATAACACCGGACACGTTGCTGGCCATACAGTACTGCAGAATATGATTCGACTTATCGTATTTCAGGGCCAGATCATTGGCTACGCGAGAAGCCATGGGCACAGCGCTCAGTCCGGTAGCCCCCACCAGAGGGTTGATCTTTTTTATGGAAAAGAGGTTGTACAGCTTCACGAACAGAATACCTCCGGCGACTGAGATCGCGAAGGCGAGAAAGCCGCCTACAATAATTCCGAGTGTCCGGGGTGACAGGAAGACATCGGCAGTCATGGTGGCACCCACGGTCAATCCGAGGAAGATGGTGGCCGCGTTCATGATCGGGCCGGAAGCAGCATCCGCCAGTCGGCTTGTGCTGGTACCGATCTCTTTCACCAGGTTGCCAAAGAGCAACATCCCCAGTAACGGAGCCGAAGAGGGAACAAACACTGAAACAACCAACCCCAGCACAATGGGAAAAATGATCTTTACCGTCTTCAGATGCTTTATCTCATGCTTCGGCGGATATTGTTTGTCCATCTTCTTCATGTGGATCTTAAACTCACGCTCGGTCATCAGCAGCTTCGCCACTGCCGGGATGATCACGGGTACCAGCGCCATATAGGAGTAAGCAGCGATGGCAATGGGTCCGAGCAGGTGCGGCGCCAGTTTGATAGTGGTATAGATGGCCGTAGGCCCGTCGGCACCACCAATAATACCCAGTGAAGCTGCCTCAGGCAGCGTGAATCCCAGCAATACAGCACCAATAAGCACCGAGAAGATACCGATCTGTGCTGCTCCGCCGAACAACGACAGCTTCAGGTTGCGCAACATCGGACCAAAATCGGTCAACGCACCCACACCCATGAAGATGATGGGTGGCAAAATTCCCGTTTTTATCAGGGCAAAATAGAGAAAATTCATGATGCCGTACTTGCCGGCTATATCCAGCAGGTTCATATAGCTGCCGTCGGGATTCACCACAAGCGATGAATCCACTATGCCCAATCCCGCGCCAGGCAGGTTTGCCAACAGTACTCCGAAGCCGATGGGCACCAGCAGCAGCGGTTCGTATTGTTTAAAGATACCCAGATACAGCAGCACGAAAGCGATGATCCACATCAACACAGTATCCCATCCCAGGATGCTGAATCCGGTCATTTCCGTCAAATTGGAGAATATATCACCCATCCGTTATTGCATTTTAATGAGTACATCATCTTCATCCACTAAGTCGCCGTTGGCAAAACAGATCTCCGTCACGGTGCCACCCTCTTCTGCAGCTACGGCATTATAGGTTTTCATCGACTCAATGTAGCCGATGATGTCATCCTTTTTTACAGTGTCACCCACTTTCAACGGGGTTTCCGACGAATCTTTGGTGAGGAAGAATTTCCCCTCGAGCGGTGAAACTACCTCTTTGGGACTGCCCTTAGAGGCTGTAACGGATGCAGCAGGTTTTTGCACGGCTGCTGCTGTTTCCTTTTGCTGAACCGATACCGGAGTTTTAGCCGGTTCCGATCCGTTGTTGCCTGCATCGGGGTAGGAGATGTTTACCACATACTCTTCGTTATCGATGGTGATCATCAGTGTCTTTGGCTGATAACCGGTACCGTTCGTAGTCTCTGCAACTGCCGGCGCTGCCGGGGCTGCCGGTGTCACTTTTTCCGCCTTTCGCTTGGCCAGATCGGCTTCAAACGATCGCTTTGCATCGCCCGACTTGTAGGCTCTGTACTGTTCAGGATGCATGGCCAGTTCGAACAACTCCTCATCATCCCGGCCCGTATCCCAGTTCTTTTTTTGCATCTCTGCCCGGAACTCATCCAGCTGATCGGGATAAAGCTCCTGCGGATCTCCGGTATAAAACGTACGACCCTGCTGTTTCGCCAATGCAATGA
>JBDKRY010000146.1:0-1830 GCA_039683155.1 Proteiniphilum sp. | reverse complement strand
TAAAAGGATATGAGTACAAGGTCTCGTACCGGATTCCGGTATTTTCAAAAAAAAGAAGCATTGTAATGGATAGGATTAAATGTATTGTGGTGGATGATGAGCCGATTGCCCGTCAGTATTTAAGCGACTATGTGGCTAAAATGCCTCAGCTTGAACTACTCGCTGTTTTTAGCAGTGCAAAGGAGGCATGGGAGATGATAGAAACAGGAGCTGCCGACCTTGTTTTCCTGGATATCCAAATGCCGGGGCTGACAGGGATTGAATTCATCCGTACCCTTCAAAAAAAACCGGCAATTATCCTCACCACTGCCTATTCCGAATATGCCCTCGAAGGTTATGAACTGGATGTGGCCGATTACCTGCTCAAACCCATCTCTTTTGAACGGTTTGCCAGGGCTGTGAACAAAGTGGCCGATCGCCTGGAAAAACAAGCCGGCAACATCAGTCCCGACGGGCTACCATCGGGTGAAAAAGAGTTGAACGACCGCGATTTTGTGTTTGTTAAATCGGGCTATAAATCGGTGAAGGTAAACATCAGCGATATCCTGTACGTGGAAGGCATGAAAGAATATGTGGTTATTCACACCAAAGACAAAAAATTCATCAAACTCGACCGGATGAAAAACATGGAGAATTTTTTAAAAGAAAAAGGGTTTATCCGCATTCACAAATCATATATCGTCTCGTTAAAAGGCATTGATGCTGTTTTTGGAAATACGGTGGAAACAGGCGGGAAACAACTGCCTGTCGGACGAAGTTATAAAGACGAGCTGAATCACATACTGGGTACACAGGAATAACCCCAACCCATCTATTACAGTTCATTCATATTTGAACACCTTCCTGCCCGCAACCCTAAAGCAATGATTTCACGTACGAAACGTGCAGCTCATTTTAATATCTGAATACCTTCCCGCCTGCAACAACTTGCTTCAATTTTTCATCGAACGTGGCACGTTGCCCGGTGCGTAAAGCTGCTGTTACCATGATATCGGCGATGGAATGGCTGTAGCCTGCTTCTACAGGAGCATTTGTTTTCACATTGTGATTGCGTACGCAGTCCATCCAGTTTTTCATATGGGCATTTGTCAATGGATCAGATCCGGTATCTGAGTCGGTTTCAACAGTTATTTGTGGCAGTTCGAAAGTATCCAGTAAAAATGGGGTCATTTCCATCTCTTTTGCATAATTTTCTGTCAAACCACCATCACTATTCACCACGTTTGTATCCAAATCCAGTTTGCCGCCGTTAGAAAAATACCACTCCTTGGTACCTCCGGACGAGTTGGTTTGACGTGATGAATAGATTACCTGAAATCCGTCCCCCGGTTCTTTTTCTTTTTGGTGGCCATAATCAAAGACGGCAGTCATGGTGTCAAAATTGGTTCTTCCGTCGTTCCACATGTAAATGCCCCCATTTGCTACAACCGACCGGGGATATTCCAGACCTGAGAACCAGTGTACCGTGTCTATCTGGTGCGCCATCCATTGCCCCGGAATGCCGGAAGAGTAGGGCCAGAAAAGACGATACTCGAGATACTTGCGGGGATCCCAGGGTTCGTAGGGACGGTTCATCAGGAATCGTTTCCAGTCTGTATCCTGTTCCCTGATTTCTTTCGTGAGTTGCGGCAGACGCCAGCGTCCCGGCTGGTTGACGTTCCAGGTCATCTCCACGGCAATAATTTTCCCGAATTTACCCGATCTGATATAATCATAAGCAGCCTGATAGTTTGTTCCGCTGCGGCGTTGTGAGCCTACCTGAATCACTTTATTGGTTTCTTTGGCGGCTTTCAACGCGAAATTGGCATCGTCCATCGTTTCTGCAAACGG
>JBDKRY010000145.1:0-2332 GCA_039683155.1 Proteiniphilum sp. | reverse complement strand
GGTTTCCCGGGGTGTGCGTCCTTCGCCTCCGCCTGTGTGAAGGCAGAGACGATGGACGATCTGTTTTGTCCCGTAGGGGGACAGGAGACGATGGATCAGGTTGCAGCCATTCTCGGGAGAAAAGCTCCCGTAGCAGCAAAGAAAATAGCAGTAGTCCGCTGTAATGGTACCTGCGACAATCGTCCGCGTCTGAACCTTTACGACGGCGCTTCGAACTGCACCATCGCTTCGGCACTATATGGCGGCGATACCGGTTGTTCATTCGGTTGCCTTGGCCTGGGCGATTGCGTGGACTCCTGTACCTTCGATGCGATCCACATCAATCCGGAAACCATGCTCCCCGAAGTGGTGGAAGACAAATGCACAGCCTGCGGCGCCTGCGTAAAAGCCTGCCCCAAAGATATCATCGAACTCCGCAAGCAGGGGCCGAAGTCACGCCGTATCTACGTGAGCTGTGTGAACAAGGACAAAGGCGCCGTCGCCAAAAAAGCGTGCGATGTAGCCTGTATCGGTTGTAGTAAATGTCAACAGGTATGTCCTTTTGAGGCCATCACCATCGAAAACTACCTGGCCTATATCATTGACGACAAATGCCGGCTCTGCCGCAAATGTATTCCGGTCTGTCCTACAAACTCCATTCTGGAACTGAACTTCCCGCCCCGTAAGGAAAAACCATCGGCACCCAAAGGAGAAGAGGCCATCGTAACCGCGTAAGATAATAAAACTTTATGTTAAAAACATTCCGTATTGGCGGTATTCACCCGAAAGAAAACAAGTTTTCGGCGGGTAGGGCAATACAACCCATTGCGATTCCTGCCCAGGTGATCATCCCGCTGTCTCAGCACATTGGCGCCCCCACCCAACCGGTCGTAAAGAAAGGCGATACCGTGAAGGTGGGCACCCTCATTGGCAAATCAGTAGGATTTGTATCCGCAAATATTCATTCATCTGTCGCCGGAACTGTATTGAAGATTGATAAGGCGCTTGATGCGAGCGGCTACAAACGCGATGCCGTGTTTATTAAGGTGGAAGGAGATGAATGGGAAGAATCGATCGACCGTTCACCGGAGCTACAGAGAACCTGTGACCTCACCGCTGGGGAGATCCTCAACAAGATTGCCGCAGCAGGCATTGTGGGTATGGGTGGTGCCACCTTTCCCACACACGTAAAGCTCACTCCCCCTCCGGGAACCAAGGCAGAGATACTGATCATCAATGGGGTCGAGTGTGAACCATGGCTCACTTCCGACCATCAGCTGATGTTGGAGAAAGCCGATGAAATACTGGTGGGAACTACCCTTGTGATGAAGGCCCTGAACGTGCAGAAAGCCATTATCGGCATAGAAAATAACAAGCAGGATGCCATCAGACTCTTCACCCAAAAGGCACACGAATATACACACATCGAGGTGCAACCCTTGAAAGTGCGATACCCACAGGGGGGTGAGAAACAGTTGATCGATGCCCTTACCGGCCGGCAGGTACCTTCCGGCGCACTCCCCATCTCGGTGGGAGCGGTGGTTCAGAACGTGGGTACCGTGTTTGCCATCTATGAGGCGGTACAGAAAAACAAACCGCTGGTGGAGCGGGTGGTGACCGTCACCGGAAAAGAGGTGAAGGAGCCGTGCAATATTCTCTCGCGGGTAGGTATTCCGATAGGCAATCTGATCGATGCTGCCGGAGGACTGCCGGAAACCACCGGCAAGATTGTCAGCGGCGGACCCATGATGGGGAAAGCGCTGGCAAGTACCGATATTCCCGTCACGAAAGGAACGTCGGGAATACTGATCATCCCCACGCTGGAGGCTAAACGCAAAGCGATGAAGGACTGTATCCGCTGCGCCAGGTGCGTGAGTGTATGCCCCATGGGTCTGAACCCCACCCTGCTGATGAATCTTACCGAATACGAAGTGTGGGACAGGGCTGAGAAAAACCATATCACTGACTGCATTGAATGCGGTTCCTGCAGTTACACCTGCCCTGCCGACCGGCCGCTGCTCGATTATATCCGATTGGGGAAAAGCAAGGTAAATACGATAATCAGGGCAAGGAAAAATTAGAAACAGGAAGAAATTGAAGATATGGAACAGAAACTGATTGTATCCCCGTCACCGCATGTCCACAGCGGGGACACTATTCAAAAAAACATGTACAATGTGCTCATCGCACTCATACCTGCTTTTCTGGTGGCGTTGTACGTTTTCAGGCAGGATGCGCTGATCATCACAGCCTGTTCGGTACTATTCTGCGTGGGATTCGAATATCTTATCGTAAAATATATCCTGAAGAAAACACCCACCGTAACAGACGGCTCAGCTATTATCACGGGGGT
>JBDKRY010000144.1:0-7867 GCA_039683155.1 Proteiniphilum sp. | reverse complement strand
TCGGCATTTGCCGTGCCACCCTTTAGTTGCGCCATGGCTGCATCCTGTAATACATTGGCACGTTGCATGAACGTGTGATCGATACTTGTTTTCCGGTTCTTCATACGCTGTTTTTTTGGTTTTTAATCGGGGTAAAGGTGTGACCTTTTTTTGGAACCGTTTCTAACAAACGTCTAATATTTGACTAACCAATCTAACAAAATGCCCGTTTTTATGTTTTTTTAACTGTTCCTCCTTTTCTTACCTGTGTTTTCCTTTCCTCAGCGTGATTCTATTCCTGTTTTTCTGTTTACATTTGCGCGGGAAGTTACCGCATTCTGTATGAAACGAGTCGTATGAAAAAATACTTGTTGCTCTTCATATCTGTAATGGCTATAACCTTGCTCATCATATCGCAAATGGTATGGGTAAGGCAATTGATCGAGCGTGACAAAGAACGCTTTGAAATAGACTTGAAACAAAGCTTGCAGAGTATTGTGCCATTCTGCCTTTCCCGGGAATTAAGTAAAAAAGGAGATGCTCATAAACAGGATTTTGAACTTATTCCTCTCGAACCTTCCAAATTACCTCCGGGAGCAATTATCAGAGGTTCGTTCGATACCAAAGAATATCAATCGGATAAAAACCTGGGTAGTTTTCTGGTAGGCGCCTTTGCCGAAGAATTGTTACACGAAAACAAAATACCGCTGGAACCCATTGATTCTCTTTTCAAAACAGAATTTGCACATTATTCCGATATCGCGGATTATTCCATGAGTTTGCTCAAGGGTGATTCCGTGATGCGCGAACTGCATACGGACGGGGAAGCGTATACTGTTTTAAGAGACGATAATGCAGGAGTTACGGTAGATATTCCGTTAGGAGAAACCGGAACGTATCGCTATAGGGCTCACGTTGTGTTTAAACCTGCGGGGTATACACAACGGTTGCGCTCCGTGGCAACCCTTTCGGCCGTAGCGGTCGTGCTTATTTCCCTGATTGTGTTGTACCAACTGGAGCAACTCAGGAGAAAAACGGCCATGCTGGATGCGTATAGAAAAGCGATAATCGGTATTACACACGACCTGAAATCACCTCTCGCGTATGTATATACCCTGCTGGGAATATTTGAAAAAAATGAACCGCTTGCTGAAAAGAAGTCCATGTTGCAAACCTCTAAAACAAGGGTGAAATATCTTTCTGAAAAGATTGAAGTATTACTGACTACGGTAAAAAACAAAAACAACGTCCTTCAGATTGTTCCGGCAAACTACCCTTTCACGCAACGATGCAACGAGATTATGAAAGAACTCGAGGTTATTTATGCAGGTAAAAAGATCGCCAGTTCCATCGAACCCTCAGCAGAAGTATCAGTGCAGGCCGACCCAGTTTATTTTGACGGCTGCGTGCGCAATTTACTCGATAATGCCATCAAGTATTCGGGTGAGACCCCCGAGGTGAAGATCACCGCGAAAACAACTCAGGACAGAGCAATCCTTACTTTTACCGACAACGGCAAAGGAATAGGAGAAAAAGAACGAAAAAAAGTGTTCAGGGAATTTTACCGCTCCGATACACGCTCCACGATAAAAGATCACGGTATCGGATTGGCTTTTGTAAAACAGGTGGTCCATGCGCATAAGGGGAAGATCAGCGTGGAAAGCTCTCCGGGAAAAGGCAGCACTTTTACCATCATTTTACCTCAATAATTTTCTATGATGACGAATCCCGTTAAAGTGATATTGGTTGACGATGATACCGATCTGGGGAATTTGATCAGCATGGCGCTTACGGCTGACGGGTACAAGGTGCATTTTCAAAATTCGCTTGCCGGTATTAAAAACATTATTGAAGAGTTCAAGCCCTCTATTCTGGTATTGGATGTGGAGATCGGCGAAGAGGACGGCATCACCCATGCACAGGATATTTTTCAGATCTACCCGTCACTGCCGGTACTGTTTATCTCTTCGCATACCGATACCGGAAGCGTAACCCGGGGAGTAAGTACCGGCGGTGTGGGATATATCCGCAAACCATTCGACATGGAGGAATTAAAAGTCTACATTGATCGTTTCGCACATCCAAAAGAGGATCATACCGGCATTCAAATGGGTCGTTGCTATTCGTTAAACGTTACAACAAAGGAATTGTATTATAAAATTATGCCGGTAAAACAATTGAGTATGCATGAATTTAGCGCTTTATGGTTGTTTGCACAAAACAGGGAAAACGTTGTATCATATGAAACACTGTCGGAAAAAGTGTGGGGGAAAAAATATTCCGAGACCGAAGCATCCATGAACAACCTGATCTCCAGATTGAGAAAACTGTTGGAAAATGACTCTGATGTACAAATACTTACTCTAAAAAACAGAGGGTATATGTTTGTTTGTTGATTGATTTAGATTAGTCAGTGCAAACGCCACACCAGACATTTGGGCAATAAAATGATGTGACCAATTGTTATATAGCTGATAAATGGGCAGTTACTATGGTTTTTTTGATGACCTCAAAACCTTTTCAATCGCTTTTACTATTTTTGCGGTATGGACGACACGTATAAAACCGTAGCAAGAGCGGCTGAGGGGTATATCACCGAGAAGAAAAGCCGGTTTATCTCGCATATTTATCCGGTGAGGAGTGCCGAAGAAGTGAAGGAGATCGTGGAGGAGCATCGCAAAAAATATTACGATGCCCGCCATGTCTGCTGGGCCTATATGCTGGGATGGAAGCGGGAAGATTTCCGTTTTAATGACGATGGAGAGCCTTCGGGCACGGCAGGAAAGCCGATCCTGGGGCAGATCAACTCGGCAGAGCTGACCGATGTGCTGATTACCGTTGTGCGCTACTTCGGCGGAACGTTGCTGGGTACCGGGGGACTGATCAAAGCCTACAAGGAAGCTGCCGCCGATGCAATTGCCCATGCGGAGATCGTTGAGAAAACGGTAGATGATGTGTTCGAAATAGAATTTAATTATATCCTTCTTAATGATGTGATGCGTGTGTTAAAGCAATTCGAGTCGGCACAGTGGACGCAGGACTTCAGTGAGAGCTGCCGGATGCGCGTGCAGATACGTCGCTCCATCTCCCCCCAACTCAGGGAGATGCTCTCGGCTATTTACGGGGTTGAAATCAGGATTCAGTAATCAGAACCAAGAGTCAAGAGTCAAGAACCAAGAGTCAAGAGCCAAGAGCCAAGAATCAAGAGCCAAGAATCAAGAACTGATAACGGACAAACGTATTACAAATATTGCTTAATAAAGAAGGAATTTCATAAAATAGAGTAGATACAACCACAAAATTACTACTTTTGCACCCGAAATGGGAAAGTATCTCACTTTCAATTCATAGAAGAAATAGCATTTGATGGATAAAAACCTGGTTATCGTAGAGTCGCCGGCGAAAGCGAAAACAATTGAGAAATTTCTCGGAAAGGACTTTCATGTCATGTCAAGTTACGGTCACATTCGTGATTTGAAGAAAAAGGATTTCAGCATCGATATTGCGGATAATTTCAAGCCGATATATGAAGTGCCTGCCGATAAAAAAAAGGTTGTTTCTGAGCTGAAAGCTGCGGCCAAGAAGGCTGAAACAGTATGGCTCGCTTCCGATGAGGACCGCGAGGGAGAAGCCATCTCATGGCACCTGTTTGATGCTTTGGAATTGAAGGAGGAGAACACCCGGCGTATTGTATTTCACGAGATCACCAAGCATGCCATCCAGGAAGCTATTAAATATCCGAGAAAGATTGATCAGAATCTGGTAGATGCACAACAGGCACGCCGTGTATTGGACCGCATCGTGGGCTTTGAACTCTCCCCGGTGCTATGGCGAAAGATTAAACCCGCCCTCTCGGCCGGACGTGTACAGTCGGTAGCGGTGCGGCTTATTGTAGATCGTGAGCGGGAGATACAACAGTTTACCGCTGAAGCGGCCTACCGCATCGTGGCCATCTTCACAAAAGAGGAGAACGGGCAGCAGTACGAGATCAAAGCCGAATACAACAAACGGTTGAAGACCAAAGAAGAAGCTTTGGCCCTGCTGGAAAAACTAAAGACATCGAACTTTACCATTGAAGATATTATCATCAGGCCGGCAAAAAAGTCTCCCGCAGCACCTTTTACCACCTCAACCCTGCAACAGGAGGCATCGCGTAAGCTGGGCTTCTCTGTGGCACAGACCATGATGGTGGCTCAGCGGCTGTATGAATCGGGAAAGATCACCTATATGCGTACCGATTCGGTGAATCTCTCGGGACTGGCCATCGGCACAGCAAAGACGGAGATCATCGGTCAATATGGAGAGCAATACCATAAAGTACGCCAGTACACCACAAAATCAAAAGGAGCCCAGGAAGCGCACGAGGCGATTCGTCCTACTTACATGAGTGAACACGAAGTTTCGGGGACAGCGCAGGAGAAGCGCCTTTATGAGCTGATCTGGAAACGGACCATTGCTTCCCAGATGGCCGATGCCGAACTGGAACGTACCACGGCCAATATCGCGATCTCCAATGCCGACGGTAAATTTACCGCCAACGGCGAAGTAATCAAATTCGATGGCTTCCTGCGGGTTTATCTGGAAGGTACCGATGAGGAGAACGGGGAGAACGATGAGGGCTTGCTGCCTCCCATGAAGAAGGGTGAACAGCTTGCCATGCTGGAGACTACCGCCACGGAACGTTTTACCCAGCGACCTCCCCGATATACGGAGGCTGCACTGGTACGCAAGATGGAAGAACTGGGTATCGGGCGCCCCTCCACCTATGCACCAACCATCTCCACCATCATCAATCGTGAGTACGTGGAGAAAAGGAATGTGGAGGGTGAAGAACGCATTTATAATGTTCTTACGCTCAGAAAAGGCTCCATCAAAGACAACGATAAAAAAGAGATCGCAGGAGCCGATAAAAATAAACTGGTCCCTACCGACATTGGCATGGTGGTGAACGATTTTCTGGTGGAATATTTTCCGTCTGTCGTCGACTACAATTTTACGGCACGGGTGGAAAAGAATTTCGATAAAATCGCTGAAGGGAAAGCACAGTGGAACAAGTCGATTGCCGAGTTTTATGAGGTATTCCATCCCATTGTGGAAGAGACGGCACAGATGCGTATCGAACACAAGGTGGGGGAACGGGTATTGGGTGCCGATCCCAAAACGGGCCGTCAGGTGTCGGTGAAGATAGGGCGCTATGGTGCTATGGCACAGATAGGTACACAGGATGAGGAAGAGAAGCCGTTGTTTGCCTCGCTCCAGAAGTCGCAATCGATTGAAACCATCACACTGGAGGAGACACTGAAACTGTTCGAGCTTCCCAGAAGCCTCGGAGCATTCAGGGAGAAAGAAGTGGTTATCGGCGTGGGCCGTTTTGGTCCTTATATCCGTCATGACAATAAATTTGTCTCGCTGCCCAAAGGCATAGACCCTCTTGAGATCACCCTGGAGGAATCGATCGGGCTGATCGAAGCAAAAGAAAAGAAGGACAGGGAGAAGATCATCCGGACCTATGAGGAGGAACCGGGTCTGCAGGTATTAAACGGTCGTTACGGTCCGTACATCACATTCAATAAATCGAATTACAAGATTCCGAAGAAACTGAAACCGGAGGAACTTACCCTGGAAGATTGCCGGGCTATCATTGCCGGGGATGATAAAGGTAAAGAGGGAAAGGCTGCAAAGAGTAAGACTACCGGAAAAGGGTCGGCGAAGAAAGCATCATCTTCAAAAGCTGCGGCCTCAAAAACTGCATCCTCAAAAACTGCAACCTCAAAAGCTGCGGCAAAGAGGACCGCGAAAAAACCGGCGTCGAAAAAAACCTCCTCAAAAACTGCAGCGTCCGGCAAAACCACGGCCAGAAAGCCGGCAACAAAGAAAAAGGAAGCATAACAGAACACCTATGCTCTAATTGATTGCAATGATTACGCAGATTCGACGAACCACGCTTGCCGATTTGCCGGAAGTAATGGGCATCTACGCCGTTGCACGGGAATACATGCGCCAGACCGGGAATGCATCGCAATGGGTGGACGGCTATCCTGCTGAACCTTTCATTGCCGAAGAGATTGCCGCGGGACATAGTTTCGTTTGTGAAAATGAAAAGGGAGAGCTGGTGGGTACTTTTTGCTTTATCCGGGGAGAGGATCCCACTTACGCGAAGATCTACAATGGAGAATGGTTGAACGACCGACCTTACGCCACTGTGCACCGGATTGCCTCGTCGGGAAAGGAGAAGGGGGTAGCAAAGGCCTGCTTTGAATGGTGTTTCACCCAATGCCCCAATATCCGCGTGGATACCCATCGCGATAACCATGTGATGCAGCATATTCTGCAATCAATGGGATTTACCTTTTGTGGCATCATTTTCGTTGCCAACGGAACAGAGCGGCTCGCTTACCAGAAAACATTGTAATCTGCAGACATTACAGGCAGTCAGTCCGTAAAAATGCGTGAAGCCTAACAGTGCAGATTGCCGGGCCATGGGTTCGATGATCTGAATGGTCATCGCAAAAAAATTACGCCGGATAGAGGAGGAGGCCGGCAACACCCGAAAGCACAATCAATAAAATGGGATCTACCTTTTTTAGTGACGCTACAAGCACCACACCGAAGATGATCCAGCTTTTGTAATCGACAAAATTATACCCGGTCATCAGCAGCAGAGCAGCGGAGGCGATTAAGCCGATGATCGCCGGTTTCAGTACCGAAAGCGATGCCTGCATCCAGGGATTGCTCTTAAGCCGGAAGAAAAAAGCACAGACAATGGTCATGATTACCAGTGATGGAATGCTCACAGCAAACGTGCAGATAGCCGAACCCACCACACCGTAAGCCGGGGCAAAACCCATCCCTGTCACGGCTGAGTAGCCGATATAAGTGGCCGAATTAAAGGCGATGGGACCCGGTGTGGTTTGGGAGATAGCCACAATGTCGGTGAAGTCACTCACAGAAATCCATTGGTGCAGATCCACCACCTCACGCTGAATAAGTGGCAGCATGGCATAGCCACCGCCAAAACCGAACAGCCCGATTTTGAAGAATGAGATAAAAAGCGCGAGATAGAGATCGGGGAGCTCCATTTATTTTTTCATTGTTTGTTGCACAAAGAGATAATGGCCTATCCCAAGCAGGATAGCGGCGAGAATTACATATACGGGTGATATTTTCAACAGCCATACTGATAGTGCCACTGTCACAGGAATCCAGATATTCTTCAGGTTGACACCCGCAGATTTTCCGAGACCCAGCAAGGGTGCTGCAATAAGTGCTACCACTGCGGGACGGATACCCTTAAAGATGCGTTCGATTACCTGATTGTCCCGGAACTGGGTGAAGACCATGGCAATGAACAGGATGGTAATAAAGGAGGGCAGAATGATACCGGCACCCGAGAAAAGGCTTCCTTTAAAACCGAGTCGTTTGTTTCCCACAAAAAGTGCCGTATTCAAAGCAATGGGACCGGGCATTGACTGTGCAATGGCAAGCATATCCATAAATTGCTCATCGTCGAGCCACAGCTTCTTCTTCACCACTTCATTGCGGATAAGCGGTATCATGGCATACCCGCCACCGAACGTGAAGGCCCCGATTTTAAAAAAAACCAGGAATAATTCCCAATATTGTTTCCCTGCGCTCATTGTAACTATGTGGTAAAAAGTGAAAAGCAGATTGCAAGTTGATGTGATCTGTTGCAAATCTGCTTTTTATAAAGAGCCGCACCGGTGGAATAAGACGAAACTCCTTGTGAAAGGATTTGAGTGTCCTGATATCTTTGTAATCCGCTGTTCCGATAAATCGGAATCCCGAAGGCTGCGGCCCGCCATTGATACCAAAAACGGAACTCGGTTTCTGGATGTAATTGATGAGTTTCCCAATCGACCAATGCGGC
>JBDKRY010000143.1:0-2628 GCA_039683155.1 Proteiniphilum sp. | reverse complement strand
TTAAATTTCCCGGCCAGCTGTAGTTTTCAAGTTTCACAAGTGCATCGGCAGAGATGGAAGAGACTTGCCTGTCGAGTTCACTGTTTGCCTCCTCCCTAAAGTAATCGGCATAGAGAGGCACATCTTCCACGCAGGCTCGCAGCGGGGGCATCTGTATCAAAAACTCATTGAGCCGGTGATAAAGGTCTTCCCTGAATCGCCCATCAGCAATGGCTTTCTCCAGATCCTCATTGGTGGCGGTGATGATACGCACATCCACCTCTATATCGGTGGAAGCGCCGACCGGCCTTATTTTTTTCTCCTGCAACGAACGAAGCATCTGCATCTGCACGCCATAAGGCAGATTACCTACCTCATCGAGAAACAATGTGCCGCCATGGGCTTCAACGAAAAATCCGGTTTTGTTCTCTATGGCAGAAGTGAAAGACCCTTTTTTATGACCAAAAAGCTCACTCGGTGCCAGTTCCATTGAGAGGCTCCCGCAGTCCACCGCAATGAAGGGGCCTGAGGCCCTGTTGCTCCTTTCATGAATCAGCCGCGCCACGTGTTCTTTGCCGGTACCGCTTTCTCCCACAAACATCACGGCCATCTGCGAGGGTGCAACCAGGTCTATGTGCGCATACATTTGGCTGGTAAGCGGGCTGCGGCCAAATACATAATTTCGCGATCGGTCGGCCGCTTTTTGTGATGCAACCGGCTTGTTGTGTGGAACCTTTTTCGCTTGGGCCGTTTCAAAAACGTCCTTTATTTTTTGGGTGAGGATGGAAGGATTTATTGGTTTTTCCAGATAATCGAAGGCCCCTAATTTGATGGCAGAAACCGCAGTCTGTATATCCCCGTAACCGGTCATGATGATCACCGGAATATCCAACCCTTTCTCTTTTAACCAGCTGAGCAACATAATGCCATCGCCGTCGGGTAATCGGAGATCAGATAAAATCAGTTTATACGCCGTATGCTCCTGTTTGGTCAAGGCATCGCGTGCTGCCACCGTGCCGGAGCATAAAGTTGCCGAAAATCCGTTTCTCTCGAACCACTTCATTATCATGGCCCCGAAAGAAGGATCATCTTCTACTATAAGAATTCTTTCGTTCACCTGCCTAAATATTGAGATGCCGTAAAGATAGTTTATTTATTTTTCATCCGGATAAATGAGCCGGAATAGATTGACGAAAGGTAACGTTTCGCCTGTCGTATTAAGTTTTTTTAGAAGCATAACGCTCCCATAATCACGACAAAGATGTTGAGAATGTTGTACTTTTGGTGTAAATTTCTTTTTTATGTACGAGCTGCCCAAACAAGAATCGACCACAAGGCTGCTGAAGCTGCAGCAATCTATCAGAGAGAGGCAGGCGGATGCCTGTGTAATTACCACCTCCGTGAACCAATACTGGCTTTGCGGGTCTGTCTTCGACGGATATATCCTGGTGTTTGCCGAAGGACATCCGCTCCTTTTTGTGAAACGTCCTCCCTCCCTGAAGGGAGAAAAGGTGGTACACATCCGTAAGCCGGAACAGATCCCCGAGCTGCTTCGTGAAACAGGTCTGGCGCTGCCGAAAAAGATGTTGCTGGAGAGCGACGTACTTTCCCACAGTGCCACTCTCCGTTTGCAGGCAGCGTTGGGAATGCCTGAGATCATGAATGTCTCAGGTGAACTACGGGAACTCCGCGCTGTAAAATCGGAATATGAACTGAATCAGATCCGCGAGAGTGCAGCCATCCACACAAAGGTATATCAACTGATCCCTTCGCTTTATCGAAAAGGGATGACCGACCTGGAGCTGCAGATAGAAATTGAACGGCAGATGCGCCTGCACGGATCGGTGGGCATCTTCCGCTCTTTCGGTGAAAATATGGATATTTTTATGGGAAGCGTCCTTGCGGGAGACAATGCTCAGGCGGCATCACCCTATGATTATGCGTTGGGGGGCGAAGGCATCACGCCGCTGCTGCCCCTGGGAGCCAACGGTACATCCCTCCTGCCGGGAACCACGTTGATGGTGGATATGGCCGGGAATTACCGTCCTTATATGGACGACATGACCCGTACTTTCGTGATCGAACATGCCCCGGATTTAGCCTATAGAGCCTATCAGGTGTCCCTTGATATCGTTCGCACCATCGAGGAGACAACAAAAGCAGGTGTTCCCTGTGCGGACCTCTGGCTCATTGCCGAAAAAATAGCAAAAGAAAACAAACTGGAAAAATATTTTATGGGCACCGTGCAACAGGCCAAATTTGTCGGCCACGGCGTGGGACTGGAGATCAATGAACCGCCGGTGCTCACCGCCCGTTCGAAAGAGGTACTGGAGCCCGGCATGGCCATCGCGCTGGAGCCCAAGTTTGTATTACCCGGCATCGGAGCGGTGGGCATAGAGAACACCTATATCGTACATGACGACCGGCTGGAGAAGGTCACACGCTGCGAAGAATCTCTTATCGTCTTATCGTAACCCACATTGATCCTTACCTACCGCCTCTGCAAATGGGGCAAGGTGAAATCAAAATTGATTTCATACCAAAAGCCCCCGGGATTTCTCCCGGGGGCTTTTTAAAAAAATTGGCGGCTACCTACTCTCCCACTTGTGTGCAGTACCATCGGCGCAATCGGGCTTAACTTCTCTGTTC
>JBDKRY010000142.1:0-6226 GCA_039683155.1 Proteiniphilum sp. | reverse complement strand
TGGAACCCAAGAAAAGCCGGCAATATGAAGAAAGCGCTTTCAACCTTACCAACCTGAACCACGCTTTGCTCTCTTACATCTCTGCCTTAGGTGTCCATAAACATGCAGAAAGCCTCACCCTGAAGGAACGTGAATTTTGTCATAATATCAGTGCAGTTCTTCAATATGTGACTGAGTTGCTGACCGGCACAGCCGACATATCACAGCTGGATACCCTTCTTCAAACGGCTAACTGTTGGGAAGAAAGTCTGGAGGAACTGGAACACGATACCACCAACCGCAGGGCAGGATTAATCTACAACATCGCTCATGTTTCCCGCGAATTGCTGATAGAGACGAAAGGGATTGTCAGTAGAAAGTGAAAGGGGAATGAAAAGCGTTTCATGGTCTGGTGGCCGAAACGTTTTTTTTGTATTATCTTTGTGTTTTATTTGCTGTCTGTTTTTGATTGTCTGTCTGCATGTCACGGAAATTGCCTGCAGGATTGTACGTTGTGTAATTATATGAACCAGGCGACAGGAATAGCAGATATTTCAAATGATCTTAATGGATAGAATGGTAACGATATTAGGCATAGAATCTTCCTGTGATGATACCTCGGCTGCGGTGATCCGCGACGGGGTCATACGCTCGAACGTGATTGCCGGGCAGGCGGTACACGAACGATATGGGGGCGTGGTGCCCGAGCTGGCGTCGCGGGCGCATCAACAAAATATCATTCCTGTGGTACATGATGCCCTGAAGCAGGCAGGGATTACCAAAGAAGAGGTGTCGGCAGTGGCTTTTACCCGGGGACCCGGTTTGCTTGGTTCACTGCTGGTGGGTACCTCGTTCGCGAAAGGTTTTGCCGCAGCACGCAATATTCCCCTGATCGAGGTGAATCACTTGCAGGCACATGTGCTGGCGCACTTCATTAAGGAAGACGAGCATGATGCCAATCAGCCCTCCTTTCCGTTTCTTTGCCTGTTGGTATCGGGCGGCAACTCGCAGATTATCCTGGTGAAATCGCACAGCGAGATGGAGATCATTGGGCAGACCATCGACGATGCGGCCGGAGAAGCATTCGACAAATGTGCCAAGGTGATGGGGCTGGGCTATCCAGGGGGACCGGTGGTCGACCGGCTTGCAAAACCGGGCAATCCGGAGCGTTTCTCCTTCAGCAAACCGCGCATCGAAGGCTATGACTATAGCTTTAGCGGACTGAAGACATCGTTTCTTTATTTTCTGCGTGATGAGTTAAAAAAGGATTCCGATTTCATCGAAAAAAACAAGAACGACCTCTGCGCTTCGTTGCAGAAGACCATCGTAGATATTTTGATGGATAAGCTTTATCTGGCAACCAAAAATTTAGAAATTAAAGAAGTCGCCGTGGCCGGGGGGGTCTCTGCCAATTCGGGATTGAGAAACGCATTTGAAGCATACAGCCGCAAATATGGCTGGAAGATTCATATTCCCAGGTTTGCCTATACCACTGACAATGCTGCCATGGTAGCCATTACCGGTTATTTCAAGTATTTGAACGGGGAGTTTGCTGCTCCCGACGTGGCTCCCTACGCAAGGGTGTCTATTTAACAGTAAATTAATAATTAACCATATATTATGTCAGAAAGAGAGCATCCTGCAGTGGAGGAGAACAAGAAGAGTCTCAATTTTATTGAACAGATTGTTGAAAACGATTTGAAGGAGGGTAAGAACGGCGGACGCATACAGACCCGCTTTCCACCGGAACCCAACGGCTACCTGCATATCGGTCATGCCAAGGCCATCTGCCTCGATTTCGGCATTGCCCAAAAATATGGCGGCATCTGTAACCTCCGCTTCGATGATACCAATCCTGTCAAAGAGGATGTGGAGTACGTTGACTCCATCATGGAGGACATAAAATGGCTGGGATTTCATTGGGGAAATGTGTACTATGCTTCCGACTACTTCCCGCAACTGTGGGATTTCGCCGTGAAACTGATCAAGGAGGGTAAGGCCTATGTCGATGAACAGTCGGCTGAAGAGATCTCCCGCCAGAAAGGTACGCCCACTCAGCCCGGAACACACAGTCCCTATCGCGACCGCCCGGTTGAAGAGTCGCTCGAACTCTTCGAAAAAATGAACAGCGGGGAAATACCCGAAGGGAAGATGGTGCTGCGTGCCAAAATAGATATGGCTTCATCGAACATGCATTTTCGGGATCCCATCATCTACCGGGTGATCCATCTCGCGCATCACCGTACCGGAACCCAATGGAAAGCTTATCCGATGTACGACTTTGCCCACGGGCAATCGGATTATTTCGAGGGAGTGACCCACTCGCTTTGCACGCTCGAGTTTGTGGTGCACCGACCACTCTACGACTGGTTTATCGACCAGCTGGCTGACAGCGATTATCGCCCCCGCCAGTACGAGTTTAACCGCCTCAGTCTCACTTACACGGTGATGAGCAAGCGTAAGCTGCTACAGCTGGTGCAGGAGAAGCTGGTCTCGGGCTGGGATGATCCCCGCATGCCCACCCTCTGCGGGATGCGCCGCCGCGGCTACACCCCCGAAGCCATCCGCAGTTTTATCGACAAAATAGGATATACAAAATATGATGGTATCAACGATGTGTCGCTGCTTGAACATGCTGTACGGGAGGATCTCAACGCAAGTGCTATGCGTGTTTCCGGTGTGATCGACCCGGTAAAGCTGATTCTCACCAACTACCCCGCGGGACAGGTGGAGGAGTTGGAAGCAATCAACAACCCCGAAGACGAGTCTATGGGAACACGCAAGGTGAAGTTCTCACGCGAGCTCTGGATTGAACGCGATGATTTTATGGAAGAGGCACCCAAAAAATATTTTCGGCTTACGCCGGGCAGCGAGGTGCGCCTGAAGAATGCCTACATCGTGAAATGTACCGGCTGCAGGAAAGATGAACAGGGAAATATCGCAGCGGTATATGCCGAGTATGATTCGCAGACAAAAAGCGGCATGCCGGAATCGAACCGAAAGGTGAAGGGTACCATTCACTGGGTCTCTGTGGCACACAGTGTGGAGGCTGAAATGCGGCTTTACGACCGCCTTTTTATGGTGGAAGATCCGGCAGGAGAAAAAGAAAAGGATTTCCGCGAGCTGATCAATCCCGGGTCGCTCATGGTGAAAAAGGGCTGCAAGGTGGAAGAATATCTGAAAGATGCAAAACCGCTCGACCGCTTTCAGTTCCAGCGTATCGGCTATTTCAATGTAGATACAGATTCAACGGAAGGAAAGCTTGTTTTCAACCGTACGGTAGCCCTCAAGGATTCCTGGAAAAAACAAAACAACTGAATGCAAAAAGGCTGAACCTTTTTGTCGTGAGAAGAATAATGGAAGACAACGAATCAGATATCACCTCATTGGTTGAGAAGTACGAGCAAATGCGCGCACTCGGCAAAAAAATGTATTTCGATGCCGATGAGTTCGCGTTGCTGGCAGAATACTATAACGCCGGGGGTGACAACGAGGAAGCGGAGGATCTCATCGCGGAAGGATTGAAAATGCATCCCGGAAGCCCCGAACTGATGCTGTTGAAAGTCAAAACACTCGTTTTCTCAGAAATGTACGAAGAAGCACTCGATTATATGAGGCAAATATCGGATGAAGGCGATGTGGAGCTGCCTCTGCTGAAGATTGAGTCGTTACTGCAACTCGACCGGTACAACGAGGCGGATAGCCTGATTAACAAAACACTGGAGCGAGATCTGCCGATGGACGACCTCTACTATTTTATCACGGAGGTGGGTTATCTGCTCAACGATGTGGACAAGTTCGACCGGGCCATCACCTTTCTCGAAGAGAGTATGAAGATCGATGAATCGAATGCCGATGCCATCGTCGATCTGGCTTATGCTTACGAGATGAAGGGCGACCTCGATAAGGCTATCGAATACAACAATCTCCTGCTCGACATCGACCCCTATTCCTACGACGGATGGGTAAACATCGGGAAGCTTTATTCTATGAATGAGCAATACGACAAAGCCATCGATGCCTTCGACTTTGCACTGACCATCCATGAAGGTGATGTCGGCATATTGAAGATGAAGGCGCTATCGCTCTATCTGAACGACAACGCCCCGGAAGCTATCGCCATTTTTGAAGAGTGCCTGCAGCAATCGCCCAACGACGAGTCGCTGTACGATTCTTTGCTGGAGGCCTATGAGGCCATGGAGCAGTATGAGGAAATGATGAAGCTCATCGACAAAAAAGAAGCCCTGTTCGGGAGTGCGGGTATCCTGGCTAAACGGGCTTTTGTCTTTATCAACATGGAAGATGTGGAGAAAGCCGAAGCGTTGTTTGCGCAGATTCCGGAAGCGGAAAAAGGTACCCTCGATTATTACATGCTGGAGGGTGAGCTGGCTTTTCAGCACGACGATTACCTGCATGCGGAAGTAGCCTATATGAAGGCGGCACTTATTTCAGAAGGTAACGAAGAAATCCTCGACCGGCTGGCCAACATCAGTGTGGCGCAGGAAAAATATGAACAGGCTGCGGCATACCTGGAAGAGCTGCTCGACATTGCTCCCGACTTCCCCTCGGCGAAATCGAGACTGGCTTTTATCCGGTTTGAAATCGGCTCCAAGGAACCGTTCGACGATATCATGGCGCAGTTTTCGGATGACGAGCTCCGCGCCCTTCTCAACCTGATCATGGGATACGAAGATATCGATTTCTCCGGATACAGCAGAGAGAAGGTACTGACCCGCCTGAACGAAGCCAGAGAGAACCGTGTGCTCTTCAAGAATATCAAGTATTGAGCATGACAGTTCGTTTTTTTTGGTTAAATATCAAAGAAAGTTACTTGCCCTGAATCGATATCGTACAAGCCGCCAACAATGAGGATTTTACCTTCTTTTTCAAGTTGGTTGAGAATCCTACTTTGGATCCGGATCTGATTCATCATCAATTGGACGTGAATGATGCTGACATTGGTGACAAATGAATTATTCGCTCCATTTCGATCCACTTTAGTGGTCACTTCTTTGTTGATTGCCGGTCTTATTTTCTCCAGCAATCCGGTCAGGTGGCCTGCTTTGATATGATTACAGGCACTGATGACCGCACCGCACTTGGTATGTCCCAATACCACAATGATCTTCGATCCGGCGATGTCGCACGAATATTCCATGCTACCGAGGATGTCGTTGTTGATGATATTACCGGCAATGCGAATGCTGAAGATGTCTCCCAATCCCTGGTCGAAGATCAGCTCTGCCGATGTCCTTGAATCTATACAACTTAAAACGGTGGCAAAAGGAAACTGGCCGTCTGAGGTCAGATTTACCTGTTTCAATAGGTCTCTGTCTATTTTCAGGTTATTCCTAAACCTTATATTTCCCTCTTTCAGTAATTCAAGAGCCCTTAACGGGCTAATTTTATCCTGACTTTCTTTTGTATGTACCCACATGATTCGACAATTAATTCAACACCCTGAACATCGGCATGTTTCGTAAGCATCATAACTTGCAGTCATAATAGAATACGGAAAATAGCTACAAAGCAGCTTTCACCGATTCTGCCAAGGGGGTGGTAGGCCTGCCGATTAATGCGGACAACTGATGGGAATCATCAAACAGATCGTCCTTCGACGCAGAAACATCCCAGCTGGCGATGGCCGCAGCCAGATCTTCGGGGACTTCAAAACTTTCCAGGATTTTCCGATACTCCGCTTCCGGCAAGTTTTTGTAAGGAATATTTTTTCCGGTCTGTTTAGAAATTTCTGCGGCTAGATCCGCCAGTGTGTAATGTTCATCGCCTGCCAACTCATACAGTTTACCCCTGTGGCGCTCATCTGTGATAACCACTGCAGCCGCTTCGGCATAATCAGCACGAGGGGCCGATGAAATTTTCCCGTTTCCTGCACTTCCCAACAACGCACCCCCTGCCAGTGCTCCGCCGATTGATGCGGTATAGTTTTCGGTGTACCAACCGTTGCGCAGGATGGTATAATCAATGCCGGAAGCTTTTAATGCTACTTCTGTTGTCAAATGTTCGCCCGCAAGATTCAATGTGGAGGAGTCGGCATGTAGTAAGCTGGTATAGACAATCCATTGCACGCCGGCTTTTCCTGCTGCCTCTATCACGTTGAGATGCTGACTGGCCCGTTGTCCTACTTCGTTACCCGAAATAAGGAGCAGCCGGTCGATGCCTGCAAGTGATTTTGTCATCATTTCGGGTTGCGTGTAATCAAAGGGGCGTACTTCTACTCCCAGGGCGG
>JBDKRY010000141.1:0-5844 GCA_039683155.1 Proteiniphilum sp. | reverse complement strand
GCATTATGAGCGGGTAGCCGACGAAATGGCCATCTCCTATCAGCGCCAGGGACGCATGTTTACCTATACCCCAAACCTGGGGCAGGAAGCCATTCACATTGCCGCCGGAATGAACATCCGCAAAGAGGACTGGCTGGTGCCTGCCTTCCGCGAGATGGGGGCCCTGTTGGCAAAAGGGGTTACGATGAAAGAAATGTTCCTGTTTTATCTTGGGAATGAGCGGGGTGGCAGTTTTCAGAATGCAAACCACACATTGCCCATCGCCATCTCAATAGGACCGCAGCTGCTCATTGCCACCGGTATCGGTTACTCTGTAAAATACCAGAAAAAGGACGAGGCAGTCTTCACCTTTATCGGCGATGGTGGCACCTCAGAGGGCGATTTCAGCGAAGCATTGAATTACGCCGGCGTTTGGCAGGTACCCGTTATTTTTACGATACAGAATAACCAGTATGCCATCTCTGTACCGGTGAGGTCGCAGACAAAATCCATCAACCTGGCTGTTAAGTCGGTTGCCTTTGGTATCCCGGGTATCAAAGTAGACGGAAATGACTTCTTTGCCATGTATCTCGCCTATCAAACAGCCGCCAGGTACGCGCTGTCGGGGAATGGCCCGGTTTTGATCGAAGCTTTTACCTACCGGATGGGGACACATACGACCTCCGATGATCCAACGAAATACCGCACGAAGGAGGAAGAGACGGAGTGGAAACTGACCGACCCGTTGATCCGGCTGAGACGCTATATGGAAAATAAAGGGATATGGAATATCGATCTGGAGAAGTTGACGGATGAATATAAACAGCAGATCAATCAGCAATTTCTGGATGCGGAACAAAATAAAGCGTACTCATACGATGAGGTTTTTGACTATATGTATACCGATATGCCCGACGATCTGAAGAGACAAAAAGCAGAATATGAACAATTCTTAAGCTGGAAGGAGAACAGAAAATGAGCGTGATGACCATGGTGAAAGCGATTAATAACGCGCTTGATATCAAACTGAACGAAGACAGCACTGTCGTCATCTACGGCGAAGATGTGGGGGTGGAAGGGGGCGTTTTTCGTGTGACCGAAGGTTTGCAGAAGAAATACGGGGTGGAACGGGTGTTCGACTCTCCGCTGGCGGAATCGGCCATCGTGGGAACTGCCCTGGGAATGGCTGTATCGGGACTCAGACCGATAGTGGAACTACAATTCGACGGGTTTACCTATCCTGCCTTTAACCAGCTTGCATCCAACGTGTCACATATGCAAAACCGTTCACGGGGAAAGTTTACCGTGCCCATGGTGATCCGTTTCCCGTATGGTGGCGGCATCAACGCCCTTGAGCATCACTCCGATAGTCCCGAGGCACTCTATGCCCATATTCCGGGACTGAAGGTAGTGGTACCTTCAACGCCCTATGATGCAAAGGGGCTGCTGATCTCTGCCATAGAGAGCGACGATCCGATCATTTTTATGGAACCGAAACGGATTTACCGGGCCATTAAACAGGAGGTGCCGGACGAGAAATACAGTCTGCCGCTTGGCAAAGCCAAAGTGATCCAGGATGGGTCCGACGTTACGGTCGTGGCTTACGGTGCGATGATCCGGGAATGTCAGAAAGCCATTGACATGGCCTTGGAAGCGGGCATTTCAGTGGAATTGATCGATTTGCGTACCATTTATCCCATCGACAGGGAGACGATCCGCAACTCTGTGCGAAAAACAGGGCGGATGATCGTCGTGGCGGAATCCCATGAATCATTCAGTGTGGGCTCGGAGCTGATAGCCATTACCAACGAGGAAGCGTTCCTCTATCTGGAGGCTCCCCCGCGCAGGGTGATGGGATACGATACGGTTGTGCCGTTGGCGCAGGGTGAGAAATACTACATCATATCACCGGACCGGATTTTTTACGAGATAGAGAGAACTGTTAAATTTTAATCTTCATGAACTTTACATTTCATTTTCCCGATTTAGGGGAGGGACTCGAAGAAGGAACCATCCTGGAATGGTATGTCACAGAAGGACAACAGGTGAAGGAGGGAGACCCGCTTGTACAGATGGAAACTGATAAGGTGGTGGCCGATATCCCTTCGCCCAGAAAGGGAGTGATTGCCTTGCTGCACGGCAGCGTAGGGGATGTGATTAAAGTGGGCGCACCCCTGGTGGAGATTAAGACAGATGACGTCGACGGGATACAGGAAGGCGGTCAGGCGGAGACCAAAAAAGAAAAAGTGACCACCGAACCTGTCTCTGAAACGGAGGAAGATGCCGGCGCCGTGGTAGGCACCATGGAAGTAGCAGGAAAGGATGCCCTGCTCCCGGAGAGTAACGAGGGGGTTCAGGAAGTACCTACTACGGTGGAAGCACCGCGAAAAGCACTGGCCACACCGGTTGCCAGGGCCATGGCCAAAGAGATGGGTATCGACATTAACAAAGTGCCGGGCAGCGGTCCTTCGGGCAGGGTGAAAAGTGAAGACATACTGAATTTCAACGCTGATGTACCAGAGTCTGTTCCCACCAAAAAAGAAATGACAACCGCTGCAGAGGACGTAACCTACCTGCCGCTGACACAAATAAGAAAGGCCATCGCCAGGAACATGCTGCATGCCAAACATAACGCCGCTCACATGTCGGTGTTTGAAGAAGTGGAAATCTCCGAATTGATGGAGGTGAGATCGAAATACAAACAGAAGTTTGCCGAAAAAGGGGTGAAGCTGACCTATCTGCCGTTTATCGTGAAAGCGGTGGCGATGGCATTAAAGAAGCACCCCCAGCTGAACTCACAGATTGACCTGGAGAATAACCGGATGATCATCCGCAACCGCTGCCACATTGGTATTGCAGTGGATGCACCCGACGGACTGGTGGTGCCCGTGATCCGAGATGCCGATCGGCAGTCGATCTTCCGGATTGCCCAGCAGATTGGTGAACTGGCTGATAAGGCGAGACAACGGAAACTGACGCTCGATGAGATGAAAGAAGGTTCATTTTCCATTACCAGCTTCGGTTCGATCGGCGGTATTTATGCCACGCCGGTACTCAATTACCCGCAGGCCGGTATATTGGGTATCGGAAGAATTTTGCAGACTCCCATCGTGAGAGACAATGAAATTGTGATCGGACATATCATGCCCCTTTCGCTCAGTGTGGATCACCGCATCGTGGATGGCGGCGAAACGACTCGTTTCATTTATGATGTAATGGAATATCTCACTGACCCTCTTTTATTTTTAATGGAGGAATAGGTTGAATGGAGAAGTAGAACTTCTTTTTTTCGGATATGGCACAAGTTCTATTTGAGTTTCAATGTCATTGAGTTGAGGGCAACCACGATGGTACTGATAGACATGAGCACAGCTCCTACGGCCGGACTGAGTATAATCCCTATCGGTGCCAGTACGCCCGCGGCAAGCGGGATGGCAATGATGTTATATCCTGCTCCCCACCAGAGATTCTGCACCATCTTCCGGGTAGTATTTTTAGCCAGTGAGAAGAAATGAAGGATATCGGAAGGGTTGCTTTTTACCAGCACCACATCGGCCGAATCAATTGCAACATCCGTTCCTGCCCCGATAGCTACGCCGATATCTGCTCTCGCCAGCGACGGAGCATCATTCACGCCGTCGCCCACCATCATCACCGGTTTACCATTATTTTGATAAGATTGAATGATTTTTTCTTTATCCTGAGGCAAAAGTCCGGCATGAATTTCTGAAATACCAACCTGTGAGCCCACACTTCTTGCATATCCTTCGTTATCACCCGTAAGCATCACGGGAGTAATGTGAATTTGCTTCAAACCGTCCACGGTCTCTCTGGCTTCGGGCTTTATTTCATCGCCTTGTGCCACCAGGCCGGCAACTTCATTCTCCACAATCAGATAACTTACCGAGTTCCCCTTGTCCGCCAGTTCTTTAAGTCGTTCTTTGTTGTAAGACAGGTGATTATTATCGAGATAATCAGCTTTTACAATCAACGCATTTTTTCCTTGCACCGTGCCGCCTATACCGGTACCACTGATGACCGTCACATTTTCCGGTGCAGGGTAACCGATGTTTTGCTTCTCTGCTTCTGCTAAAATGCCCACTGCGAGAGGATGATCAGAGTGGCTTTCCAGTGAGGCCATTATGCGTAACGCCTCTTCATTACTCCATTTTTCAGATAGTGATTCAACAACTGAAACGCGGAAATCACCCTCGGTGAGTGTGCCGGTTTTGTCCATTGTGACGACCGCGATGCTTTTTGATTTCTCCAGTGCGACCCTATTCCGAATAAGAAGGCCATTGCTCGCACCCAGTGATGTGGAGCGGGCTACAACCAGCGGAATGGCCAATCCCAGTGCATGGGGGCAAGCGATAATCAATACCGTTACCAGGCGTTCAAAAGCAATATTCAGATCTTTGGTAATGATCAGCCATACGATAAAGGCAATCACGCCGACGGTGACAGCCACATAAAACAGCGCTTTGGCCACCTTATCGGAAAGTGTTTCGGAACGCGATTTTTCCTGCCGGGCTTCGCTGACAAGCTTCATAACCTGTGCGAGAAACCCCGATTCTCCCGTACCTGTCACTTCGATCTTCACCGTACCGTTTCCGTTCACCGCACCCCCAATCACCTTGTCGCCTACGGTTTTCTTTACAGCCTTGGCTTCTCCGGTCACCATCGATTCATTGACGGAGGTGATCCCTTCCACTATTTTACCGTCAATGGGAATTTTTTCTCCGGCATTGACGATTATCTGCTGTCCTATCTGAATCTGTTTGAGATCCACATCTGTGATATTTCCGTTCTCATCCACAAGATGGGCACTGCCCGGAAGCAGTTCTGCCATCTTCTGCAACGCGTTGCCGGCATTCCCTACTGCGCTCATCTCAATCCAGTGTCCAAGCAACATGATGACGATCAGCGTAGCCAGTTCCCAGAAGAAGTCCATCAAATGCCCGGCATTCGGAATAAAATGATTCGATATAAAGGCATAGAGACTGTACAGGTAGGCTACCGTGATACCCATTGATATCAGCGTCATCATGGCAGGATTCCGCTCTTTCAGCTCCATTTTGGCTCCCTGTAAGAACGGCTTACCGCCATAAAAGAACAGGATGGTTGCCAAAATCAGTACTATCCATTCGGAGCCGGGAAATGAGATTTGGAAAGGTAGTGCTATCCCCATAAAAGGCGACATTAAAATGATGGGAACGGTGATGATGAGGGATATCCAGAATTTCTGTTTAAGGTTGCCCATGTGTTCCATATGACCCAAGTGTCCGCCGCTATGATCATGTCCTTCATGGCCCTTATGTTCAAAAGTATTTCCACCCATAACAATCCATAGTGTTCCTTAATCCCTGTACTTGCAGCAGGAAGGCAGCGCATCATAAGTGGCCTGATCTGCCTTATACTTGTCGGTGTCGTGCCCCACCGCAGCAATTGCCTGTGCAATGGCATCTGTCGATGTTTTATCCGGGTCGTAATTCAAATGCAGCACCTGTTTTTCTATCTCCCAGTTTGCAAAAGAAACGCCTTCTACCCCCTTGGCTGCTTTTTCAATGCGATCTTTACACATATCACATTTACCATTCACGTTCAACATGGCATGTTCTTCGTGGGCTGCCCCCGCAGTCATGGGATCCATTTCATTGTGTTGAGCACCCGCTTCCATGTGTTCCATTTCACTATGGGAATCACCGGGCATCATCTGTTCCATTTCATTTTCATTATTAGATGCTGAGTTGTTCTTGTTGGATGATCCTGAGTTACAGGAAATGAACATGAATGTACTCAGCGCTAATGTCGCTAAAATTGATGTTTTCATTTTTTGTTTCATTTTTTTTGGTTTCTAAATCTGAT
>JBDKRY010000140.1:0-15937 GCA_039683155.1 Proteiniphilum sp. | reverse complement strand
CCTGAGGTCCCGAGCTGCCAATGATTTTTATCTCCGGGTATTGTGCACGGATAGCCTGCATAAATTTCACCAGTCTTGCCGGATATTCAGGCCCCCACTGTTCGTTGCCGATACCGATAAACTTCATGTTGAATGGTTCCGGATGTCCCATTTCTGCTCTTACTTTTCCCCATTCGGTGGCGGTGTTACCATTCGCAAATTCAATGAGATCCAGTGCATCTTGTATATAGACGCCCAGCTCGCCCACAGGCACGTGACAATGTTCGCCATTGTTCTGATACTGGCAGGCCAGCCCCACATTCACCACAGGCAGGGGCTCTGCGCCCATATCCTCCGCGAGCAGGAACAATTCGTAGAAGCCCATGCCGTAGGTCTGAAAATAATCGGGATAGAACCGGTGCTCAAACGTGTAATGCCAGCGGTTCTCGTTCAACGGGCGATTCTCTACGGGGCCGACCGATTTTTTCCAGTCGTAACGTGTCTCCAGGTCCGTCCCCTCAATAATACAACCGCCCGGAAAACGGAATAGTCCTGGATTCAGCTCGCTGAGAGCCTCTGCCAGATCTTTTCGTAGCCCGTTCTCCCTGCCTTTCCAGGTGTCAGTCGGGAAAAGTGAGATATGTTCCAGATCCAACGGTCCCGCTGAAATGAGGAAGATACGAAGCGTTGCTTTGGGTTCTTCTTTGGGAGAGGTGAGAATAATTTCATATTTTTCCCATTCTCCTGAGGTGATCTCAAGCTCCTTGCTTTCGAAAGGATTATTCTCTGCATCTATCAGTTCAATCCGTATTTTCTGTGGTGAATTGTTTGAGGATGTCCTGCCCCACACTGAAAATCGATAAGTGGCATCTCTCTTTATCCCTATTCCGCGGAATCCTTCGTTTTCCAGACCGGTGTGCTTATGAGGGTGACCGGAATAGCGCAGTCGTACATAGTGCGGGTTTCGTTCGAACGGTCCCCCCTCACTTCGTAGCTCTACGTTGCCAAAGATGTTCCATCCCATCAGTTTCTGAGGGAACTCGAAGGAGCGGTTTTTCACCAACTCGGCATACAAACCACCGTCGGCTCCGAAGTTGATATCCTCGAAAAAAAGTCCATACATGGTGGGTTGGATCGCTGCACCCTGCTTTTTCACGTCAACAACCAGCCCGATGTTTTGTTGCTGTGCAAACATGCCTCCCACAAGGCATATAGAAGCTAAAATTAAAAAAGTTTTCTTCATTTTATTGGGTTCGTTAAAGGTGTTTCCTGTATTCACATGCTTATCTTCGATCATTGCCGGAATGCCTGCCGGGGGGCGTACCGGTTATGAAAAACTGATTCCTCTCATGGAGTGGGTATGACCGGTCTAATGCTCCCGTCTTCGTTAAACTCCATCCGGTTGATACATACTTCCCGGTGGTAACCGGCTGCATCGCCCCACTTGATTCCCTCGGGACGGAAAAAGCGATGGTAAACGATGTACCATTCATCGTTACCCTCTTTTTTTAAAGTTGAATTATGTCCCGTTCCATAAATTCCATCATCGGCTCTTTTTGTGAGGATCAGGTTATTTTTCGGAATCTTTGAAGGTACCTGAGGGATCATCGGATACGGCCACGCCGATCTTTTGTGCGGCCGTGAAGTAATAGTAATATTTATATCCATTGGTTATTTTTTTCTCGATCATACAGGGCGCCCAGGCATTTCTGTCGGCCCAGGAGACATCCTCGTTCAGATCGAGGATGATACCCTCATCTTTCCAGTCGGTGAGATTTTTCGAAGAGAAGGTCTTGAAATAGGTCCCCGACCAGCCATGGTAACCATCGCTGGTTGGGTAGATGTAGTACTTGTTTGTTTTATGGGAATAAAGCGCGTCGGGATCGGCAAAGAATCCTTTCAGTACCGGTTTTTTTACCGGCAACGAAAATTTCTCCGGTTTCCCCCATTTCGCGATCAGGCCATCCAGTTCTTTTTGTGTGATGGGAATAACGGATCCGTGGCGGGGATGAAAATCCATGGAAATCTCTTGATCGATAACCCGGAAATTCATCAGATCGGTGCTTTCGGTAAACTGATAGGCTCCTTTCATATAAACATCGTACATCAGGATATACGTATCGGAATCAATCAGTTGAAACACCCCCGATCCTTCTACCGCTTCCGCTGTCTGTTGTTTGTAATCCGGGTATTCGATCCACTTCCCCGAAGTGAGTGACGCTGTTGTGGCCAGTTTGATTCCGTTCCCATCTCCTTCTGTCTTGTAAAACATGTAGAAGGTACCATCCTTCAGTGTGATATCACCATCGATACAGGATTTCCCGTTCTCCGGCAGAAACAGCGGCTGCGGTTCACCTTCCAGGTCTGTGAAATCGTCATTGGCATAGGCATAATAGATGATATCCGCCCCGTCGCCATGTTTCATGGACCAGTAGATCATATATTTTCCGGCTTCCGGATCGTAGATGGTCTGCGGAGCCCAGACCCGTTTGAGATCCTCCTGATCCTTGTATTTTTGCTGTATGTTAATGACACTGGATGTCCAGTTCACCAGATCGTGTGATTTTAACATCACGAATGCCCTGTTGGAGTCCCACCCCTTGTGAGAGGTCATATCTGTCACCACCATATAGAACATGTTACCATCTGCCGAACGCAGCATATGCGGATCACGCACTCCGCCGGTAGAACTGATCTGCTTTGAGTCGATCACAGGCTGATTGTTGTTGAGTGTATAGTAGCTGTAGCCGTCGCTGCTGATGGCATAGCGAACCGCTTCTTCTTCCATCCTGTTGCCGGTGAAATAGGCGAAGAGGTATGCCACATACTCTTTTTCACCGAAAGGTTCACTGAGCAGACGTACTTCGGTAATCTTGCCGGTGGTACTTCCCGGCAGAGCTGAGAATTTCACGGTGAGGTTCTCTTTTTGAGCCGATTTTTCCGGGAGAGGGATGACAAGTACCTGTGGTTCCATCCCTTTATATCCGGTGAGTGATAATGATGCTACCCGCTCTTCATCGATCAGTATATCGAAGTTGCGTGAGCGATCGTTATTGAAATAGGTGATATACAGATATCTGCCATTTTGGTCGTTGTTTCTCAGCTTGTAGCTGAACCAGCCACCGGCCTCCCGCCAGCGGGTATCTTCAAATACGCCTGCATTTGATTTCTCAGAAGCGATAAAGTGATCAGATTCCGGCTGCTGTTCTCCGCAGACGACTTTGTCAACCGTTACTGCATCGAGTTGCAACCGCTTTTTCTCCTCATTCTCCATCTTCATCCGAATCTTTTCCGCCTCCTCTTTAGTGGCCTGTGGCCAGTAAATGATATAGCGGGATGCGTGCAGACTGGTGAAGGGTATCAGCTCCATGCCGGAAGCATACTGCTCAGGATAAAGGTTTGACAGATGAAAGGTAAGCGGTTTACCCGCTACCGGTGTGACGAACGATGCCAGATTAGCGGGGTCACCCACGAGCAGAGGCATCTCTATCAGCGGTATCTGTCTGCCGTGCGCAATATGTCCGCCCCGGCTGTCGTCGGCAAAGAGACCGGTCTGATCCTCGCTGTTGGTTTTGGCTGCCAGTGCGATGGGACCGTACGAGAAAGCGTAATAATTGGCGTGGTCCGGAAGTTGTTCTGCTCTCACCTGCATCGGCATCTGCATCACCACTTTATCACCTTTCTTCCACCTTCTGCTGATGGGGATATAGCCATTTTTCTTCACAGCGGTGTACTCTTTCCCATTGACGGTGATCCTGAGGGTGCCCGCTTCGACCCATTCCGGATAACGGAGCTGCAATGTGAATTCCTTTTTGCTGCGGGGATTGACCGTAATCCGGGTCTCTGCTTCATAGGGGAAGCTGTTCTCCTGAATGATGCCGGTCTCCTTTTCTTTCCACTGCAGCGTGGAAGGAATATAAAGATTCACAAATAATGCATCATCGGTATGAGCGTAAATCATCTCTCCATATTTGGAGTGATTCTCGATTCCCGATCCCACGCAGCACCACATGCTTGTGTGTGGCTGTGAATATACACGGTAGTGCCCCGGCCGCATCGGGGTGAAATAGACCAGGCCTCCCGTTTCTGGATGTTGGGAAGATAAGATATGATTATAGAGTGCCCGCTCGTAATAGTCTATGTATTTTGTATCTCCGGATGTCTGATACAACATTTTGGTGAGTCGCAACATATTGTGGGTGTTGCATGTTTCTGGTCCCTCAATGCTACTGATCATCCGGGAGAAATCATCCACTGGATTGAAATGCTCGGAGACACTGTTTCCACCTATGCAGACTGACCTGTTTTCCACGATGGTCTCCCAAAAGAAGCGGGCTGCCTGATCCCAGGATTCGTTTCCTTCTATATCTGCAATTCGTTTAAAGCCGATAACTTTGGGTATCTGCGTGTTGGCGTGCTTCCCGGTCAGCTCATCCTTTTGCTGCAGGAGAGGATTCAATAGGAGCTGATGGGAAAACTGATGTGCCAGCTTCAAATATTTCTTATCGCCCGTGATGGCTGCCACATCGGCAAATATTTCATTGAGTCCGCCATGCTCACTGCGGAGCATATCCTGTATCTGCTCCTCCGACAGGTTGGCGACAAGCCTGATCGCCCAGTCGGTCATCTTCACCAGCATCTCTTTGGCCTCTTCTATCCCGGCAACCTGATAAGCATCCCTTAATCCGGCAAAGGTCTTATGAATGTTGTACAGCGGCACCCACTTGCCGTTCAGACTGAAGCCATCGGCGTCAATTTTGCCGGAAGCGATCTCATTCCACATGGCTTTACCACCCGGAACGCCACCGATATACCCATCGCCATTCGCATCCTGGCACCGTTTTAATTCAGCGAGCATGTAATCCAGCCTGCTTTTGATTTGCGCATCTCCGGTAGATGCGTACATCAGCGACAGGGCGGAGAGGTAATGCCCTCCGATATGGCCGTCGAGGCCGCTGTTTTCCCAGTTGGTATAACTCTCCGCCTTTGGTGTCAGTCCTGCTTCCCTTAGGAAAGGAGCCAGCAGTCGGTCTGCATCCAACTCCAACAGGTTGGCTTTGTTTAGCTCTTGGGCATGCTTGAATGGGCTCTCCAAAAGTCTGACATCCTGTAACCCGAAACTGATGATCTGCGGATTTATCTGTGCGTTTGCTAAAGTCACGCTGATCAAACAGATCATGAACCAGTGAAGCTTTTTTCTGTTTTTGTCCATCAGTTTGGGGTGTTGTTTTTTGTCTCTATCCGGATTACCGAAAAAGAATAAGCCGGTAACGTATAGTTCCATTCTTCCGAAACGGGGAGGGTGGACGCTTCCGGTTTGACGGTTCTGTCGTCCGGTTCTCCTTTCATGACCGTCAGGAGCGCTTGCTTGTCGTCGGCTATGTGCATGTCCGACAGGTCAATGGAAGAAGAAACGGGGACAGGCAATAAATTAACCAGTTTGATGATCAGGTCATCGGTTTTTGTATCCATCACGAAAGAGGACGCAATACGCTTTCTGATATCTACACGGTCATCAGAAAGGAAAATATTACTTGCCAGATACTCATCTCCCGAATGATGTCCGAAGAGTTTCTGCACCTCATATCCGACGGTCGGCTTCACTTCGGTGTTGTTGAAATAGATCAGATCGGGATTCCATTGCGTGAATCTCTCTTTTGCCAGCAAGGGGGCATAGGAAGTCATCTGCACGATGTCTCCGTTTCGTTCGATATTGATCAGGTGCAATGCTTCGCAGAGCGCCGTTTCCAAGTTGTTATGCCGTCCGGGAACATGTGCCGCATATTCTCCCAGATAGACATTTGCTTTTGTCCGGTCGTAGCGGTCATAGAAATCCTGGTTGTTGAGGTACCAGCCGGGAGGCTGGTAGTAATGCTCATCCACCAGCTCCACTCCCAGCTCGGTTGCCAGGTTCCACCCCTCTTTGTAGTCCGAACCTTCACTGAACGGGCCGGCAGTACCGATCACGGTGATCTCCGGATAGTGCTCCCTGATGGCGTGGTAGATCATCGTGAACCGTTCCGTGAAAATATCGGAGATCAGGTCTTCGTTGCCCACACCGATATATTTCAGGTTAAACGGTTCGGGATGACCCGCCTCGACTCTTTTCCTGCCCCATTCCGATTTGGGATCGCCGTTGGCATACTCGATCAGGTTCAGGATCGACCGGATGTATGCATCCATCTCTTCCATGGGAATACCCCCCTGTTGTCCCCCAATCGCACAGCCGTGGTGTGCCGAGTTCTGGCAGGGAACGCCTGCAGCCACCACCGGGATCGGTTCGGCGCCGATATCTTCACAGAACTGAAAATATTCGAAATAGCCCAGCCCGAACGACTGGTGGTAGCCCCAGAGGTTGCGTTGCGGCTTGCGTGCCTCGAGCGGTCCGATGGTGTTCTCCCAGCGATAGATGTTGCCGATGCCGTCGCCATGGGCCACACAGCCTCCCGGGAATCGCATGAAACGAGGTTTGAGGTCGGCTAGCGCTTGTGCCAGATCGGCCCGCATCCCGTTTTTGCGCCCCTTGAAGGTCTTTTGTGGAAAGAGCGAGATCATATCAAGCTCCACCCTTCCGGTTTGGAGTGGTATCACCTCCAGGCGGGCATCGTTGGCAGTGCCGGTGGCGGTAATGACCGCTTCCATTTTTTTCCAGTCTGCAGCAATTCTGCCGGTGGTTGTCTCACCATACAGCTCGCCATTCTTACCGGTGAGCAGCACCTTGATAGGGCCTCTTTTTTTCTCCGGGCTCCGTGCAAAGAGCGACAGGTCATATTTCTCTCCTGCCTTTACCGGGATACCGCTGACACCCTCGTTGACCAGTGCGATCCCCTCCCTTTCAATTTCCAGCACCGCGTAATGCCTGTTGTTGGGATGAATGGGGGAGAGAGTGTCAATTAAAAATGGATGCCTGAGGCTTACCGACCAGGCGTAGCGGCTGTTCCAGTTTTCATCTCGCCCCTCCTTGTCGCCCGGCGCATATTCAAACCCGCGGTTTTGAACCAATTCCGCATAGAGTCCCCCGTCTGCGGCATAGTTGATATCCTCATAGAAGATACCGATCAGCAGATCGCTGATTCTCTTCTTCTGATGGATGTCCGGGGTGATGGAAACGGTGATGGGCTCCCGGAAGTGATCGGGATTTATGGGCACCCGCTCGCTGTTCTGAAGCTGCTTGTAAGCGGTCAGTCGCTGCGCACTGATCAGATGGTCGATCAACTCCCATGCCACAGGGTGAACCGTCCCACTTTTCAGGGCCCCGCCGACGGCGATCTCGTTCCGGCTGTTTGGATGTTGTTCCGGACTGATTACAGGGGTGTAGTGCCTGAAATCGGTGGTAAAGCTCTGAAAGAGGCCTTTGGTCTGTTTGTCGCTCTGCCACAGAATATGGAATCCCTGTTTTTGTGCATCATAGATGATTTCAGGGTTGAGGCAGTTGCCATGGGGCATCAGCACCGGGTATGACTGCGGTTTCCAGTAGACCAGGTCGGAGGAGACCGTGTGTGCCACGGCCCCATCCTCCTGGTTCAGGCTCCATACGCAATGCCACTGCCCGTCGGGGGCATGGAAGAGAAACGGATTGTGCATTCTTTTCTGGGAGCCCCATCTTCCGTAGTCCGATTTCAAAAAGGGGTGGCGGTGCCCGATGGGATGCCAGCGCTGGCCGTCGATGCTCCAGGCAAAATAGAGGCCGCTTCCGTTCTCATCACCATAGGCAAAGAGATACGCTGAATCGGGTTCGTTGGCGTACAGGCTCTTCTCTGTCGGTAAAACAAACAGGAGTGCTGTAATGAAAACCGGCAAGAAAAAGTTTCTCATTGTAGTTGGTTTAGGATGAGATCATCTGCTCTTCGGTGAATTTTCCCAGTTGTTGGTACTTCTTATAGCGTTCACTGTAGCGTACGTGGTTCTCCCTGTTGGGGTGGTAGGTGAAAGCTATTCCCTGGCCCATTGCTTTTTGGGCCTCTTCCACCTTCTGGTAGATGCCGGCCACCACGGCTCCGAACATGGCGCTGCCAAAGGCGCAGGACTGTTCCGTGCGGGCCACTTTGATCGACATGCCCAGCACGTCGGCCATGGTCTGCATCACAAAAGGAGATTTTAACGAAATACCACCAATACCGATCACCTGTTTGATCGCGATGTCGTTTTCGAGGAACCGGTCCACGATGGCTTTGGAGCCATAGGCTGTTGCTTCCACTAATGCGCGGAAAATCAATGGAGCAGAGCTGCCCAGCGTCAGACCGGTGATGGATCCCTGCAGCAACTGGTTTGCATCGGGTGTGCGCCGGCCGTTCATCCAGTCGGTCGCCAGGATGGTGCTTTCCGATAACGGCACTATCTCTGCCTCTTTGGTCAGCTCAGGGATGATGGCATCTGCCGCCTCTGCGATCAGCTTCTCGCGTGTTTCGGCATCGATCAGTTCGCTCTTACCGATGATGTTCTGCAGGGGCCACTCCAGCACCCTCCTGAACCAGGCATAGATATCGCCGAAGCCGGACTGTCCTGCCTCCAGGCCGATCATGCCGGGGATGACAGATCCGTCAACCTGTCCGCAGATGCCGGGAATCAGCTTGTCTCCTATCTCTTCGTAGGGGACGGCCATGATATCGCAGGTGGAGGTGCCGATCACCCGTACAAAATCACCCGGCTTGATCTCAACCCCCACAGCACCCATGTGACAGTCGAACGCACCAACGGCTACGGCTACGTTGGTGGTCAGTCCCAGTCGGGCAGCCCACTCCTCTGTGAGGTTGCCCACCTTTGTGTTGCTCGGGTAGGTATCCCGGTAGAGGCGCGAGCGAAAACCGGCCAGCAACGGGTCAAGCGTGGTGAGAAACGCCTCTGAGGGCAATCCCTCCCAGCTTTCATGCCACATGGCTTTATGCCCGGCAGCACAGCGGCTTCTGGGCATGGTCTCCGGTTTGTGGTTGCCGGTGATCAGTCCCGGGAGCCAGTCGCAATGCTCTACCCAGGAGTAGGCCGCTTTGCGTACCGCTTCATCTTCGCGCAGGATATGGAGCATCTTGGCCCATACCCATTCGGAGGAGTAGATCCCTCCTTCATAGGCGGTATAATCGATCTCCCACTCCTTTGCCAGTTTGTTGATCTCATCGGCCTCTTTCACGGCGGTGTGATCTTTCCAGAGTACAAACATGGCATTGGGGTTGTCGGTGAATGCCGGCAGGAGGGCCAGGGGGCTACCCTGCTCATCTGTCAGTACAGGGGTGGATCCGGTGGTGTCGAATCCCATTCCCACCACCTTTTCGGCGGTACCCTCCGGTGCTTGGGAGAGCGCCTCACGGATGCTTTCTTCCAGTACCTCGATGTAGTCGAGCGGGTGTTGACGATAACGGTTGCTGCGCGGATCGCAGTAGCTGCCTTTCATCCAGCGGGGATAATATTTGACCGAGGAGGCAATCTCATTGCCGTTGGCGGCATCCACAATGATGGCACGGCAGGAATCGGTTCCGTAATCCAGTCCAATTACATATTTACTCATAACGATTTTTCTCTTTATTGTTTCAGGTTTTTTTGTTTGACACGTTGCAGCAATGCTGCATAACAATCCACGTCGTCAGTCCACTGTTTCAGTATACTTCATCATTCAGTACCGGCCATTTTTCTGAATCCCAAGACAAGCTAAATATCCGAAGTTTCGATCTGCCCTCATCGCTGGCGTCGTAACCGTGGAACAGCAGGTAGTCCTTTCCACAGAAATGGGCAACGGCATTATGACCCACGCCATGCCATCGCTCGTCGCCCTCCATCAGGATGGTGCCGCCCCCGAAAAGCAGCTCTTTCCCCTCTTTGTCCAGATAGGGGCCCTCGATCCTGTTGGCGCGACCGTAGATCATCTTGTAGGTGCTTTCCATCCCTTTGCAGCAGTAGTCGATCGATGCGAAGAGGTAGTAGTAATCGCCTCTTCTCACCACAAAGGGTGCCTCGATGGCGTTACCGCCGGCATCAACCGGGTTGTTGTCGATTGCCGGAGGGTTCTCGGGTGATCTTGTCCGTTTACGGGAGGCAATGGTAACCGGCTCTTCTCCGGGGTAGGGGGTCATGAGGTCATCGCTCAGACGTATCATTTGCAATCCGTCCCAGAAAGATCCGTAAAAAAGAAAGGGCCGTCCCTGTTCATCGATGATCAGGTTGGGGTCGATCGCATTCCAGTTATCTACATTGGGCGTAGAACAGATTACAGCCCCATGATCTATCCATTCAAATTCAGGATCGTCCGGATGTAGTGTCTTGTTGGTTACCAGACCAATACAGGAGGTGTTCTTCCCGAAAGCTGATACCGAATAATAGAGATAGTACTGTCCGTTGTGGAGGCTGATGTCAGGCGCCCAGATATGTCCCCTGAAGGTTGGAATGGCGTCGACAGCCCATTGTGGGGCTTCGTCGAATACCGGTCTCTCACGGTTCCATGTCTGCATGTCGTCCGACGACCAGACGCTTATTCCTCTTCCTGTGGTGAAAAGATAGTAGGTGCCATCCTGTTTTATCATCACGGGATCGTGCACCCCTATTCTTCTTTGTGGAATGTTTTCGGCTTTGATCTGCGCCAGAAACAGAAAGCAGAAACATACAACTGACAGGCTCAATCTATTTCCCTTCACCGCTTTTGCCATTCATTAATTTATTGCAGTGATTTATTGAGCAGATAATAAATCTCGTTGACTTTGAGTTCGAATTTAAAGTTATTGATGGACGTATCTTTGTCGATAGTCATCAGTTCGATGCCGGCGATTTCTGCATAATCTTCAAAATACTCATTGGTCAGCGCGTAGGAGAAGGCTGAATGGTGCGTTCCACCTGCATATATCCAGGCGGCTGCCCCAATCTCGAGACTGGGCTGGGGTATCCAGAGGGCGCTGGCTACCGGCAGTTTAGGCAGCGCTGCTTCCGGTTTCAACACCTCCACATTGTTGACCACCATGCGGAAACGGTTCCCCATGTCGATGATGGTGGAAGCGATGCCGCTGCCTGGGTCGGCCGTGAAGACCAGTCGTGCCGGATCAGCCTTTCCGCCGATGCCGAGTGGGTGTACCTCTAAGCGTGGCTTTTGACTTGTGATCAGCGGTGATACCTCCAGCATGTGCGATTGTAGGATCGCACTCTTTTCACCCTTAAAGTGATACGTATAATCTTCGAGGAAAGAGCATCCTCCCTCCAGCCCTTTCGACATCACCCAGATGGTGCGCAGCAGGGCTGCTGTTTTCCAGTCACCTTCAGCGCCGAAACCATACCCTTCGGCCATCAGCCGCTGGCTGGCCAGTCCCGGCAGTTGGTTCAACCCATGCAGTGCATCGAAGTTGGTGGTGAACGCTTTCGCATTCTTATCTTTCAGAAAACGGCGCAGTGCAATTTCGATGCGGGCTGCCTCGCGCACCTGGCCATGATCTTTGGCTCCCTTCTTGCAGTTGTCGGCAAAGGTGTAGCGTTGTTCAAATTCAGCAACCAGCTCATCCACCTCCTCCTCGGTTACCCTGTCCTGGTAGGCCACCAGGTCACCGATAGCGTAGTAGTCCACATGGTATCCCAGCCGCAGTTCTGCTTCGAGTCGGTCCCCGTCGGTGACCGCCACGTTGTTCATGTTGTCGCCAAAGCGGACGATCACCATATCCTGTGCGTCGGCCCATGCGGCTGCCACGCGCATCCAGACGGCTATCCGTTCCTGCACGTTCCGTTCCGACCAGTGGCCCACTACCACTTTCCTGTTCTTGCGCATGCGGGTGACCATGTGACCAAACTCACGGTCGCCGTGTGCTGATTGGTTCAGGTTCATGAAGTCCATATCGATCTCGCCCCAGGGTATCTCCTTATTGAATTGTGTATGCAGGTGGAGCAGCGGCTTGTGGTAGTTCTGCAATCCCTTGATCCACATCTTTGCCGGTGAGAAGGTGTGCATCCAGGTGATGATGCCGATACAGCGGGAATCACTGTTGGCCTCCTTGAATATTTTCTCCACCTCGGGCGATGAATTGGCGGTACCTTTGTAGACCACCTTCACCGGGAGTGTCCCTGCCTGGTTGAGTTGTTTCACAATCTCTTCCGAGTGTGCATTCACGGTGATCACCGCATCACCTCCGTAAAGGAGCTGAGCCCCGGTGACAAACCATACTTCCTGGTTGTTGTAGAATTCCATATTGTTCTTTTTTTAATTGTTAATCTTCATTTTTTATTTTTGTCCATAGTAGGCGTCAGGCCCGTGCTTGCGCGAAAAATGCTTTTCTATCAGCAGCTTGTTCATGGTCAGCTGCGGGTTTATCTGTCTGGAGATGAAAGCCATTTTGGCGACCTGCTCCATCACCACCGCGTTATGAACAGCTTCGTGTGCATCCTTCCCCCACGAGAAAGGACCATGATTCTTTACCAGCACACCGGGGATATGAAGCGGATCCAGTCTCCTGAAGCGTTCAATGATTACACTGCCTGTCTCCCTTTCATATGCACCTTTCACTTCTGCCTCCGTCATGTCGCGGGTACAGGGTATATTGTCGCTGAAATAGTCGGCGTGTGTGGTTCCGATATTGGGAATATCACATCCTGCCTGTGCCCAGGCGGTGGCAAAGGTGGAGTGGGTGTGTACCACTCCGCCGACAGCCGGAAAGGCCTTGTAGAGTTCCAGGTGGGTAGGCGTATCTGAAGAAGGCTTGTATCTGCCTTCCACCACATTGCCTTCCATGTCAACCACCACCATATCCTCCGCTTTCATATTATCGTAAGAGACGCCGGAAGGTTTGATGACCACCAGGTTCCTTTCCCTGTCGACCCCGCTCACATTCCCCCAGGTAAAGAGCACCAGTCCGTGTTCCACCAGATCGAGATTGGCCTGGTATACCTGCTGTTTCAGTTCTTCTATATGCATGATTGTCTCTTTATTTTAATTCGAGCATCACCACGGATTTGGCCGGCAATACCACGGAGAGATTGCTTCCCGAAAGAGTCGCTCCCCGGAAATCTTTTACCGATACTTTAGACGGCTGTTCAACCGTATTGTAATCGTTTATTTTATCTGAGGTAAGCATTTGACCGGATATATTCTTTACGGATGCTCCTACAAGTTGAGTATTGATACGTTGTTCATGATTGGGGTCGGCATTCACCAGTGTGATGTGAATCCTGCCGTCAGCATCTTTCGATGCTGAAACACTTACGGCGTCAATTTCCCTGTCACCCTGACGGTATTTATTGCTGGTGAAGGAGATGGGAAGAAGGGTCGCATCCTGATGTACTTTGTAGAGATAAAAAACCCAGTAGGTGGGGGTGAGCACCATTTTTTCCTCATCGGTGAGGATGACGGCCTGCAGGACGTTCTCGGTCTGAGCGATGTTTGCCATCTGCACACGGTTGCTGTGCGCATTAAAGATGTTGAGGTTGATACCTGCCACAATCGCGTCGCGCAGGGTATTCTGCTGATAAAGGAATCCAGGGTTGGTGCCGGGTTCCACATTGTACCATGTACCCCATTCATCCACGATCAGGCCTACACGTTTACGCGGGTCGTATCGGTCCATGATGGCAGCGTGTTTGGTGATCAGTTCATCCATGAACAGGGTTTTCTCGATGGTAGTGAAATATTCCTCTTCATCGAAAATGGTGGCGGAACCTTTATCGCCCCAGTCTTTGGGTACTGTATAGTAATGCAGTGATAAACCCTGCATATGACGACCTGCATTCTTCATCACGGTTTCTGTCCAGTTGTAGTCCCCTCCGTTGGCGCCGCAGGCGATCCTGTAAAGACGGTTGTCGCCGTAATTCCGGGCGAAGGTGGCATAGTGGCGATAGAGGTCAGAATAATAGTCGGGGGTCATATTACCGCCGCAGCCCCAGCTTTCGTTCCCCACGCCCCAGAATTTCACTTTCCATGGTTCCTGCCGTCCGTTTTTCCGGCGCAGGTTAGCCATCGGGCTCTCACCGTCGAAGGTGATGTATTCTACCCATTTGGACATCTCCTCCACGGTGCCGCTGCCCACATTACCGCTGATGTAGGGCTCGGTGCCGAGTTGCTCGCAAAGGTCAAGGAATTCATGCGTTCCAAAGCTGTTATCTTCCACGACTCCCCCCCAATGGGTATTGATCATTTTAGGCCGGTCTTCACGTGGGCCGATGCCGTCCATCCAATGGTACTCATCGGCAAAGCAGCCTCCCGGCCAGCGCAGGTTGGGGATACGGACATCCTTTAGCGCCTGCACCACATCGTTACGAATACCGCGTGTGTTGGGAACGGATGAGTCTTCTCCCACCCAGTATCCACCATAAATACAACGGCCGAGATGCTCGGAAAAATGTCCGTAGATGTGGCGGCTGATGGTGTTTTGTCCGTTGTCGGCTTCAATAATCAATCTGTTCTGTGCATGAAGGGCTGTGCTGCCAATCAGCAGTATTGCCAAAATCTGGAATGTTCTTTTTAGTCTCATAGATTTCAGTCGTTGTTATGTTCGTCAGATTATCAATAAAATAAAGATTTTTCGTAGATAGCGTTCACCGGAGAACCGGTTATTTATCAGATCGGAGTTTAATGCGTGTAAAGTTAAAACTTATTTCTCACATTACCTACAATCCTCACAATTTGTTATGATTACCCCTCCTTCAGGTTGAATGAACAGCGAGATTTCACCCGTTTTATTCATTTTCAACTGCTTGTATTGCGGGGTACGATTTTCCTTATCGGAATACACCGAAACATTTTTCCCGGCGAGCATGGGAAGCATTGCTTTCACCTCTTTCACCTCTTTCCCGGCATTGACAGCTGCCACGTACCACTGTTCACCGTGACGGCGGGCCAGTACCACATATTTCCCCGGATAGCCGTCAAAAAAAACCGTCTCATCCCATAGGGTGGGCACCTCTTTCATAAAGTCGATCAGGAATGATGGTTGTTCGGTCAAGTTGTTGGGTGTGATGCCAAAGTTCTGTATCGGCGACTGAAACAGCACAGCTGTTGCGAGCTGGAAGGTCTCTGTTGTTTTACGAACACTACCTCCGTCGTTATTGCGGTTGTGGCGTTTGTTGAGCAGCACCGGCCCGAAGTCCATCGATGCCACGCTGTTCCTGATAAAGGGGTGCAGTGTGGCGTTGTAAGCTTCCTGGTCGTTGGCATGCTGTGTGAAGATCAGGTTCTCGGAGGCGAGTACCGCTTCGCTACCGGCGAAGTTGGGGAACATCCGCTCCCAACCGCGTGGGAGGGTGCAACCATGAAAGATAACAGTAAGGCCGTAATCATTGGCATCAGACAGGATATCTTCATAAAGTTCCATGGTCTCCTGCTTGTCCCCACCGAAAAAGTCGACCTTGATTCCTTTCACGCCGATGCTTTGCAGCCAGGCCATCTCCTTTTTACGAGCTACTGATCGGTTCATCCGGTTTGTGGGCCCTTGGGGGGCATCGTTCCAGTATCCGTTGGAGTTGTACCAGAGAGCGATACCTAAATTTTTTGAGTCGGCGTATCGGGTCAGCTCCTCAATCTTGTCACGGCCGATGCGGCTGTCCCACCAGTTGTCGATCAGTACCAGCTCGTAGCCCATCTCCGATGAGAGGTCAATGAATGTCTTCTGATCTTCATAGTTGATGCTTCCATCCTGCCACAAGAGCCAGCTCCAGGTAGATCGTCCGAAACTGTATTCCCGGGAGGGTTCATAAATTGGAATTGCCGCTATTCACAGGCAACGATATGCCGGTGCGGATGGCTGTGGGAAAACCTTCCGGCGTTCTGCACTTACTATCCAGCTCACATGGTAATAGTTGTGCGAAGTTTTTGATTCATCGATGCCCACCATGGCGATGATCGGGTTCTCCTCCCGATCAAGCACCAGTTCCCATATCCAGTTGCGATGGGGGGTGCTGTCGACCACTGCAAAGGGGTATTGCTCCCGGTACTGCGGGGTGATGTCCACCTCATGCAGGGGGGAGCAGCCAACCTGAGAGAGCTTTTCGCCTCTGATATCGCTCAGTT